>JBEAVZ010000284.1:0-8798 GCA_041160645.1 Acidobacteriota bacterium | reverse complement strand
ATCGACAGCCTTCCCGATCGCAGTTCCGGACAAGGTAATGGCAGGTCGACGGCAAGGAGATGGTTTGCTAAATGCGCCATCTCCTTGCCGGTTGCGGGACGAGGCTGCGGTTCAGCCTCAGAAGAGCAGCTTCAGGGCAAACTGCGTCTGACGCGGGGTGTAGACCCCGGCGGTTGAGGTGATCTTACCGTAGTTCGGATTTCCGAACTGCGTGTTTGGATTTCCAAAGACCGGGTGGTTCGGGACGTTGAACATCTCCGTCCGGAACTGGAGATCCAATCCCTCACGGAGGACAAAGGTCTTGAAGATCGAGGCGTTGATCACGCTCTGGTTCGGGCCGTATCCCTGATTGCGCGAGGAGTTGCCCAATGTGAAATTGGCCGGTAAGGCAAAGGCGGCCGGATCGAGAAACTGCCCGGCCACGCCGACTGTCGGCTTGGCAACGCGAAGCTCCTCGCGCAACCGGTTCGGTCGCTCACCGCCGCCGCCGATCACGCCGCTGACGTTCTGCTGGTTGGTGACGGTGAAGGGCAGACCGGTCTGCCAGGTCACGGTTCCGTTGGCCTGCCAGCCGCCAAGGGCGTGTCCTGCCAGTCCCTTCAAATTGCGCCCCCACGGTATTTCATAGTTTCCGCCAAACGACCAGCGATACTTGATGTTGAAATCGCTCGTCGCCCGATCATACCGTTTGACGTTGGCGACCACCTGGTCGAAGGGACCGGCGAACATACCATAGCCGCCGGTGCTTGTGCCGAGTCCGGTCACCTCGTCAATCCCGTGAGCCCAGGTGAAGCCGGAAGTAGCGCTGAAGCCACGTGAGAAGCGCCGGTTGTAGCTGATCTGCAGTGCGTTATAGCTCGCATTGCCGCTTGGGGTCAGGTAGCCAATCGTCGTCACCCGTGGCGCCCGGGTCGCGTATGGACGTGGATTTGGCGTTGCGGTACCGCTCGGCAGCGCGCGGTTGATGTCAGGAATGGCCATGGCCATGCGCCGCCCCTGCGTCCCAATGTAGGCAATACTGACCAGATTGTCTCCGAACTGCCTCTCGAGGGTCAGGTTGAACTGGATGTTGTAGGAGGATTTGAAGTCGAGATCCATCGCGCCAATCGTTGAGGGAATGATTGCCGCAAGGTTGAGAGCCCCATTGACCCGCGGGAAGGCACTCGGATCGACTGGCCGTGGCGCTCCCTGCGCAAAGCTGCCGGTGCCCGCCGGACAGCCAGTATTGGTCAGGCTTCCCGTTGTCGAGGTGCCACAGGTGAACGCAGCGGTAAAGGGAGCATTCTTGAGGAGTCCGTTTGAGGCATAATCTCCCGGGAAGAAGCTCCACCCGATCCCTCCGCGCAGAACCGTCCCCGAGGCGATCGTGGCGGCGAACCCAAAACGAGGCGCGAGGTTCGTGTAGTCGTTGCGAATCCCCACGGCGGCATCGCTGTTCTCGCCGGCGGCGAGGATCGTTGCCGTGAGTGGATCGAAGTTGGAGAGCCGGTTGTGCTGCTCGGTCTTGGCCGTGAAGAGGTCGTAACGGAGGCCCAGGTTGAGGGTCAGCCATTTATTGACCCGCCAGTCATCCTGAATGAAAGCGCCTGTCTCCCACGTCCGGTAGCCCGGCTTGTAGAGGCTTGTCACCCGCTCGATGGCGACCGGTGCTCCGACAATGAAATTGGCCATTCCAAAGTTGAGCGGAGCCGGGGCATTGTTGGCGTGGGCATTGAAAGTGAAGCCTCCCCGGCCCGAGCGGCTCTGGGTGAAGGAGAACTGGCGGCGGATCAGCAACCCTCCGATCTTGATGTTGTGGGCATTGCGCGTCCAGGTCAGGGCACCATTGTACTGGAAGGTATTGCTGAAGTTGAGGAGCGGCACAAACCAGGCGTCCCCCAGATCCTGGAAGCCCTGGATGACTACCCGCGGCAAGCCATAGGTCTGTTCATCACCGATATTGACGCAGCTGACGGCATTGCACGGAAAACCGAGATCATTGGCCGAATTCTTGCCATCGTTGATCGTCTTGGACTGAATCGCCACCCTCGTGTAACCGGTGCGGAGTTCGAGGAGCAGGTTGGGCCAGATCGTCCGAACCAGGTTGAGCTGGATATTCTGAGCCCTCGACTCATTGGGACCGGCAAAACTGAAGACTCCGCCCGGATTGGTCCCGTTCGCCGCGGCCGGGAAGCCCGGTGGTTGCAAAGTTGTGACATCATTGTACGAGTAGCGCCCGAAGAGGTTCATCTTGTCGTTCAGCCGGTGGTCGATGCGCGCGTCGAAGGTTGACGCATCCTGCGTTCGGACAGGGGAGGAGGCATAATTGACCGTGTTGATACCTGGTCCGGTTGGCAGCGGCAACAACGCTCCAAACTTCAGGGCGACCGGATCGCGGAGGGCGGCGTAGACTCCCTGGTCGAGCCGGTTGAAGGGCACCGGACCCGCCGGGGCATTCCCCAGCGGGTTGATAAAGCTGATCTGCTGGGCTGGATTGGAGCAGATCCCCTCGGCGTTGAAGCCCGCCGTGCAGTTCTGCGAAAAATCGCCGACTCTCTGCCGGGCGGTCGGGATGGTCGCGGTAATTCCCAGCCCCTGACGAATCGTCAAAGCCTCATAGTCACCAAAGAAGAAGGTCCGGTCCCGGCGGATTGGTCCTCCAATACTGCCACCATACTGATTCTGGCGAAACTTCTGTTTGGGAAGGGTTGCGCCACCCGTGAAATTGTAGTTTCCATTCGCGTCGAACTTGTCATTTCGCAGAAACTCGAAGAGCGTCCCGTGAAAATCGTTCGTTCCGGACTTGGTAATGATGTTGACCACCCCGCCGGAGGTTCGGCTGACCTCGGCACTGTAGAGGTTGGTCTGGACCTTGAACTCCTGGATGGCATCGATCGAGGGGCGGACTCCAATTGTTCCAATCACCCGTTCATTGTTGTCCATTCCATCGATCATATTGTTGTTGACCACCGGATCCTGTCCGTTGACCGAGTAGGAGGAACTCAAACGCCGATCATCTGGACGGGTTCCCGTGGCCAGACCGTTTGGCGGACCCGGACTGACCCCAGGAACGAGCAGGGCCAGCTGGACATAGTTGCGGCCATTGAGCGGCAACTCCTGGACCAGCCGGCCCGTTATGGCCGTTCCGATCGTTGAAGTGTCTGTCTGGAGAACATTGGCCTCAACGGTCACGTTGACTACCTCAGTCGTGGCCCCGATCTCCATCTTCGCGTCAATGCGGGTTCGATCTCCGGCGACGAGGGTGAGGTTGGTTGCCGTAAAGACCTTGAATCCACTTGTCTCGATCCGGATCGAGTACTGCCCGATCGGAAGCAGATTGAAGACATACTCGCCCCCGGCGTTGGTCTCACCGACGCGCGTCGTATTGGTTCCCAGATTGGTGATCGTGACCCGGGCGTTCGGCAGGACGGCCCCGGTGTTGTCGGTGACTGAACCGACGACGTCCGCGGTCGTTACCTGTCCGCGCGCCGTCACCTGACAAAGGAGCATCAAACAGCCCAGCAGGCTGAAGAGGATGAAGTGGTGCGACTCGACCAGCCCTCGCTGGACGGTCGCCGGTCGCTGCGTAGATATTTGTCTCATCTTACCCTCCGGTGATCAGAGAAGCCCCACTCTTGTTTGGGTCGAGACGGGCAGTCCCGCCTCGCAGAGCAACAGGACAAGCCACGGCTGCTGGTCGCGGCAACGGTCACGTCTCAGTTCTCACCGGACAGCCACCTTGGCCGCTCGATCGCCAATTACAGGGCCTGCCTTTCAGTGCTCGCGTCTAATTTGAATCAATTGTCGTCATGGTTCCGGTTGGCTGATGACCGCTTGCCTGACGACATCGACATCGCGCATTACGCTGGAGAGGTGCGGTTGGAGTTTGCAACTCTGACTGAAGAGACATATCATTCTGGCCACTCCAAACGTAATGCAATAATGGTCGAATAGTCGGATGTTCTCGGGCGGATTGTCTATGGTTCAGGGGTGAATTCCTTCTGAAATAGCCCCGACCGTGCTGAAAAATTCCTGAAATTGATCTGAATCGGCTATGCAGGCAACAAAAAACGGTGTCCGGACGGAAATCTATCACTTTGGTTCATTCACCGTCGACGCACGCCAGAGCCTTCTCTGGCGCGATGGTCAGATGGTCCCGCTGGGGTTGAAGGCCTTCGAACTCCTTCTCCTTCTTCTTCAGAGCCGGGGAGAAGTGCTCTCGAAGGACGACCTTCTCAGTCGGATCTGGCACGACACCATCGTCGATGAGAACAATCTTGTCCGGCAGGTCTCTGCATTACGAAAGGCTTTGGGAGAGAATCCCGCCGACCCACAGTACATTCTGACCCTGCCGGGGCGTGGATACCGCTTTGTCGCTGAAGTAACGGTGGTGAATGGGGCTCCTGCCGCGAAAGATGCCGCCGCATCGCCGGAGAGTCGGTTGGGACAGGTTGATGCTGACCCGCCTCTCGCAACGACCGGTCGGTTTCGGCTCCCCCGCAGGGCGTCGGGCCACCTCCTGTCCCTCTGGCATCTGCACCTCTCGCCATCCCGCTGGGGCCTGCTTTTGCTGGCGCTGCTGGTCGCAACACTCGGTGTTGGACTCGGTCTCCGGCGGCCGGCAAAGCCCGACCAGGCTCTGCCTGAGTCACCCCGACAACTCTGGCAACTCACCTATGACGATGATCTGAGTTGTGAACCGAGCTGGTCACCCGACGGAAACCTCATCGCCTACAGCTCCAATCGCGGGGGCAACTTTGATATCTGGGTTCGTCCGGTTGGAGAGGGCAGCCCGGTCCGCGTCACCACCGCGCTGGCCCACGACTGGCAGCCCGACTGGGCTCCAGTGGGCAACCGGCTGGTCTTCCGCTCGTCTCGTGATGGAGGCGGCCTCTACATTGTGCCGGTCCTTGGCGGGACTGAACGCAAGATTACCTCGTTTGGTTACCATCCACGCTGGGCGCCGGATGGGCAGCGGATTCTCTTTTACAGCAACCTCTTTCAGCACAACTCGGTCGAGATTCCCAAACTTTTCGTCGTCGGTCTGAATGATCCCACCCCCCGGGAGATCTTGACCGACTTTCTCAGTAATTTCTCTTCATACTATGCCGACTGGCACACTGATGGGCAGCGGATCTCCGTCTGGGGGCACCACCACCAGAGTGGATGGAGTTTTTGGACCATGCCTCTGGCCACAGGGGCGCCAGTCAGATCAGAGACCGATCCGTTGCTGTGGGAGAGGTTGGGGCGCTCCGGGGTCGAGTTGCAGAAATTTCAATGGTCGGCCGCTGCCGGTGCGCTCTACTTTGAAGGTGTGACGCACGGGATTCGCAATATCTGGCGGATCGGCATCGACCCCCAGACGCTCCGCTGGGTGGCTGGACCGGAGCGCCTCACCACCAACTCTGGTTCCGATTCCGATGTGCGGATCTCGCGCGATGGCCGAAAGCTGGCCTTCACGGCCACCAGCGAGAGCGTTCGTCTCTGGATGTTGCCGTTTGAGGCCAGTAAAGGTCGAATTGCCGCCAGTCGTGTCAGTGCCGGCAACCTTAGTAATAGCGGGATTGCGCTCACTGAAGCGGGGATCAAGGCCCTTCATCCGGAGTTCTCACCCGACGGACGACGCCTCGCCTATGTCGCGCAACAGGCCGGAAAACAGGAGATCCGTGAACGGACGATGGTCAGCGGGGAAGAGCGTACCCTGGCGTCATCGGATGAGCTGGTGCCGGCATACCCCCGCTGGTCACCTGATGCGAAGATGATCATGTTTCGCCGCGTCCACCGTAATCAGGACAAGTCGATCGAAGAGCGGATCAATGTTATCAAGCCGGTTGATGGCGGCGATGAACTGCCGCTCACCTCCCCGTCGACCACCTGGGAAGCGATGTGGGAATGGTCTGCCGATGGTGACTGGATTCTTGCCGGAACACAACGGGTGATCAAAGGCCGCAGTGTGATCTGCCTCCTTCCGCTCGCGGCGGCGCCGCGCGCCGAGACCTCCCTGCGGGTCATTGCCAGCAGTCCGGACCACAATCTCTACCAGGGAAGATTCTCGCCTGACCAGCGCTGGGTCAGCTTCATCGCCGCCAACGCGCTCAATGCCGGCATCTCGGTCGTCAACATCGTCCCCGCCGGAGGTGGGGACTGGATTCGCATCTCGGATGGCAAGTACTTTGACGACAAGCCCCGCTGGGCACCTGATGGGAGAACCATCTATTTTCTCTCCAATCGCACCGGTTTTTTCAATCTGTGGGGAGTGCGCATCGATCCGCGAAGTGGCGCACCGGTCGGCAATCCGTTTCAGGTGACCACCTTTGATAATCCGAGTCGCATGATCCTGCCGGATGTCCGAAACATGGATCTGGCTCTCAATGATCGACATTTGATTCTTCCAATGATGGAACGGGCCGGGAAGATCTGGATTCTTGAGAATCCGGAATAGCCGCGCGGGGCGCTGTCAGGGGACGGGACGCCAGTTTTTAATCGATTCCCGGTCTCGCTGTTCTGTGTATAATGAGAATTATAGTCAGAGAGGCTGTTATTCAGGGCCGTAATGAAATAGAAGCGTGGGAAGATGGAGAAGGCGATGCCGAGAAGAAAGCGACGATTTATGACGGGGGAAGGACTCCTCTGGACGATCCTGTTGGTGGGCGGGCTGACGTTCGTGGTTGCCCAGGATCCGCCACAGCCACCGAAACCAAAGCCGGCGCCGACCGGCGAGAGTCCGGCGGACAAGCGCGGCGCACGCCGTCAGGGCGCCCAAGCTGACGATCAGCGGCTCGATCGTGACAACACCATCAAGCTCTCGACCGACCTGGTTATTCTCGATGTCTCGGTGATCGACCAGAACAACAACCCGATCTTCGATCTTAAGAAGGATGATTTTCAGGTCTTCGAGGACAAGATTGCCCAGCCAATCGAGGACGTCAGTCGCGCCGAAGTGCCGGTCAGTCTCGGCCTGGTCATCGATACCTCAGGAAGCATGCGCTCGAAGCTCCAGATTGTTACCGACGCGGCGCTCGGGCTGGTCAAGCAGATGCGCACCGATGATGAGGCATTTGTCGCCCAGTTCAAGGCCGAGCCGGAGCTGCTCAAGGAGTTCACATCGGATCGCCAGGAACTGGAAGAGGCGATCGATGAGATGTTCACCAGCGGTGGAACTTCACTCCTCGATGCCCTCATTGCCACCGCCGATTACTCCCACGAGAAGGGCAAGCATCGTCGCAAGGCGCTCATCGTCATCACCGATGGTCTTGAGCGCAACAGCAGCGTCAAGGAGAAAGAGGTTCTTGAGGCGATGAAGGAGGACGAGGTCCAGATCTATCTGGTCGGCTTCATCGATGAAGAGGATGAGACCAAGAGCTTCTTTGGTAAGTCACCAGCCAAAAAGGCCCGTGAGCTCCTGACCCGGCTCGCCGACGACTCGGGGGGACGAGCCTTCTTTCCCCGGGATATCGCGGAGATGCCCGGCATCGCGGCCCAGATTGCGCGTGATATTCGCACCCAATACCTGGTCAGCTACTATCCGACCAATGACCGCCGCGATGGCACCTTCCGTTCGGTCAAAGTCGCGGTTGCTCCGCGCGAAAACCGCCGGCTGATTGCCCGGTCACGCCAGGGGTACTATGCCCGCAAGGATCCGCAATAACTAAAAAAGGGGGGATTGACAATCAATCCCCCCTCGCACCAGCTCCCTCACTTCAGTTTGATTCGAGATCGCGCGACTACTGGCGATCTTTGAACTGATCGTAGAGACGCGTGTGCCGGTTAGTGAGACTCGCTGGCTCACCATTAATGAACATCCTCTTCACCTTGGTCTTGAATTCGAGAATATCCCCGTCAGTGATCACCAGATTGGCCATCTTGCCCACCTCGATCGACCCGAGTTGCTTCTCGACGCCAAAAATCTGAGCCGGATAGAGGGTGACTCCCTTCAGCGCCTCTTCACGCGGCAGACCGAAAGCCGCGGCGGTGCCCGCGTGGTAGGGCAGGAGGCGGACATTGTAGGCGACTCCCCCGGTCGTGAAGGCAAACTTGACCCCGGCTTGGTGGAGCTCGGCGGCGCGTGCAAATGCCTGATCGTATGGGGCGTCCTCACCACCGGGCAGTTCAAGCACTCCGCCAAGAACGACCGGAATGTTTCTTTCGCGCAGCAGCTTGGCGTGATTGATCGCCTGATCGCCCCCATTGATGATCAGTTTCAGTTTGTACTTCTCGGCAAAATCGATGGCTCCTTTGATCTCGCTGGCCCCATTGGCTGAGACGAGGATCGGCACTTCACCCTTGATGATCGGAATCAGCGCTTCGAGACCAAGATCGATCTCACGGGGAGGGAGCGACTTGTCGCTCGCCGAAGCCTGGCGAGCTTTGTGATAGGCGATAGCGTCATCAAGTTTGGTGCGTAATGATTCGACCTGGCGATCCCGTGCCTGACGCTGTTGGTCGGAGGGCGGTGGGGCGGCAAAGCTGCCAAAACCACCGCCAAAGCGAAAACCAAGCTGCGGGTAGTTGATATGCAGCGCCAGCGGGGCGCTGACCTTCATCTGCTCGGGCGTCCAACCCTGCAGATTGATCAGTGCGCACTGCCCGGAGATGATCCCGCCCTGCGGACAGGTGACGGCCGTCGTGACGCCATTCATCCGTCCGACAGGGATCAGCTCACTGTAGGGATTGACGGCGGAGAGGGCCTTCATGTTTGGGTTGAAGTCTCCCAGTTCAGTTGTGTCGACCGTCGCGTTGACCGAACTGACCTCGGTCAGGCCGAGGACAGTCCCAGCATCGATCAGCCCAGGATAGACCGAGAGTCCCGTCGCCTCGAT
>JBEAVZ010000286.1:0-4050 GCA_041160645.1 Acidobacteriota bacterium | reverse complement strand
ACCCAGGCCGAATCGGTCGAATCGACCTCGATCCCATACTCAGAGGAGAGTCGGGTGATATGGCGGTGGAGGCTCTCCGGATTCTCCTTTACCTTGACGATCAGGCTTCCGGAGGGATAGTCACGGCCATTCAGCTTGAACGGCTTGTCTGAACTGTGCACCCTGATATCGTGGCGAAAGAGGTCGGCAAGGGCCATCGTCGCCGCCTGCGTTCCCCACGGAATCAGGTAGGCCAGCTTGGCCGGCCCGCCACGCACCTGGCCGGTGACACGCGGCGCTTCCGTGAGGAGAGTCCGGCTGACCGTTGATGGCTCCTCAGCGACGAAACAGGCCTGATCATAAATGAGCGGTAGCGACCAGGCGGTGACATCGTAAAATTCTTCTGACTGGCGACGCTCATTGCGCCTCCGCTGCTCGTCGAGAAACTCCTTATCCTGTGGAGTGATCTTTTCGAGCAGCGTCTTGGCCAGACGCTTGGCCGGCTGGTCGAGCGAGACGATGTAACTTCCAGCCGGGAACTGGCGGGAGACAAGCTGGCCGTCCTGATAGTCGCGGGTCCGGCCGTTGGTAAACGCGGCCTCGGCGCGGTGAACCTCGATTCCGGAGAGCATGAGCGTCCGGACCAGCTTCGCCGCCCGGTGCGGATCGGCCCCGGTCGGCCCGGCAGGAATAATAAATTCGCGAATCGTTCCGGTTCGCCCCTCCTCGATCGCTGTGCGCCGGTGCTCGTAAAAGTGGCGCAGCAGCTCCTCACGATTCCTCGCCGTCATCTCAATCGTCGAGAGGGCGGCGATGAAATGGTGCTGGACAGAGTCGCGATAGGTCATCGTCGTTTCGTCAAGGCGATTGGCAACCAGGCCGCGGACGGAGGCCTGCTCGTAGGTCATGCCAATCGAACCGTGGAACAACGGCCAGCCCTCGCCATAACCGGGATAGAAGGAGTCGTAGTTTTCGCGGGTATAGTAATCGAAGCCGAATCGATCGAACCAGAGACCGTTGTTTCGCCCGAGACGAGTCAGCCAGTCGGTCTGGCTCTTAGTCAGATTTGGATTCCAAGGGAGAGCCGGCGGAGCAAAATAGTAGCTGCTGTTGGTCCCCATCTCGTGGAGATCCGCGACGACCTGCGGGAACCAGCTCAGGTAGAAGCTGGTCCGGCCGCGCGTCTCCGGCTGGGTCTGGGCAAACCAGTCCCGGTTCATATCGAAGAGGTAGTGGTTGACGCGCCCGCTCGGCCAGACTTCGTTGTGCTCGGCCGACTGCAGATCTCCCTGCGGTTCCAGCCCCAGATTCTGGCGAAAGTAGTTGATGAAACGGTCCCGCCCATCCGGATTCTGCATCGGATCGATCAGCACGATCGAATTTTTCAAGGCTGTCTCAACCACCGGATCACTCTTTGCCGCAAGCAGATGATACGCCGTCAAAAGACCGGCATCGACCCCGGAGATCTCATTACCGTGCACTCCGCAGATCAACCAGACAATCGAGGGGAGATTACCAATGAGCCGATTGGCTTCAGCGGCGGCGAGCTTGCGGGGATCGGACAGTTTACGGATTCCAGCCTGCACCTCATCCAACCGGCCAATATTGCCGGCCGAGCCGATCGCTATGACGTAGAGCGACTTCCCTTCCCAGGTCTCACCATACCTGATCAGCCTCATCCGTCCCCCCGACGCTTGCTGGAGCGCCTGGAGGTAACGCTCTGATTCGTGGTGCATAGTGATCTTTTCCGCCCAGGCATGCCCGGTCACGCTCTTCAAAGTTGGAATCGACTGATCGTACCTGGCCCCCGGCAGAAACTCGAAGGATTGACCAAGGACTCTCCCTCCGGACAGAACCAGGACGAGGAGCAGCAGAATTGAACAGCCATAACGATGGAGGTTTTTCACGTCGACGATCTCCGGGAAAAGTAGGGATTGCAAGGTGTTGTCCAAAACAATATATTCAGGACGGCAGAATAATCACGCACCAGACCCGCCGTCAAGTTCACTGAAGCCGGGGGCATCGGCCGGCGCCGACTTCTCCCGGTCGACACTCTCCCGCCACAGGTTTGGAGTCGATCGCGGCGGTATGGTAAACACTCAGTATCGAGGTATCTGCCGGCAGCTTGTCCAGCATTCCGCTTCGATTACTGAAAACAGCTCTGGAGGAAATAATGAACGGTAAAAAATTGACAATGATGATCCTTGGAATGGCATTGACCTCACTGGTCTCGCTCGGCCTCGTCTCGGCGCAGCAGCAGCCGGCCAGCCCGCGCAAGTCGGCGGAGGCGAGCATGGGCGATAAGAAGGTCACCCTCGACTATAGTGCCCCATCCGTCCGTGGACGCCAGATCTTTGGCGGACTGGTGCCCTACGACAAAGTGTGGCGTTTTGGCGCGAATAAGGCGACGCATCTGACCACCGACAAGGATATCACGATCGGCAACCTCGCCGTTCCAAAAGGAACTTACACCCTCTATGCCTGGCCAACCCAGGGCGGAATGAAGTTGATCGTCAACAAGCAGTCTGGCCAGTGGGGAACCGTCTACGACGAGAAACAGGACCTCGGCCGTGTCGACATGAAGGTGGCGAAGACAGCCGCCCTCGTCGAAACCATGACCCTCGACATCACGGGTGGAAATCTCAAGTTTGAGTGGGAGAATGTCAGCGCGACCGTGGCAATCAAGTAATCTCCCGCCAGCCCTCGCGCCCCCCAGGGAGCCGTCTCGTGCCCCATCACCCCGGCCAGCCGGACCGATGGGGCACGATGAAGTTCCTGAAGACGCTCGCCGCCGTGTAGCTGACCAGGAATGGACTTTTCCGCGCGAGCGGGGTCTTCCCTAACCACTCTCTTGTCTCTATACTAACGCTCATGAAAAAAGAGAATCTGCTCTTCGGAGTTATCGCGATCCTTGGTGGAACAATCGTCGGATTTATTGGAACCGACTACCTGAACAAGAGTAACAGCCCGCAAAATAGTGCAGACCGTCCCGCGGCCCCCGCCGAAACTCAAGCGCCGGCAAGTCAGACCGGCAGCGGAGATCTCATGGCGGTGATCGAACAGGCGCGGCAGGATCCGGGAAACTTTGACGCACAGATGAAGGCGGGAGGAATGTACCGGGAGATCAAGCGCTTTGAGCAGGCGCTGACCTTCTACCAGAATGCGGCGACGGCCCGCCCGAGTGACACCGAGGCGAATGTGAAGCTCGCCGACACGCTCTTCGACTTGCAGCGTTTCGAGGAAGCGGCCGGCTCCTACCAGAAAGCCCTTCAACTCGACCCGCAGAACGCGACGGTGCGCATGGATCTCGGCCTGACCTGGTTTCTCCGGACACCGCGCGATCTCGACCGGGCCATCGCCGAGTTCAGGACCGCCCTGACGATCGATCCGCGCCACGAAAAGGCCCTCCAGAACCTCACCGCGGCCCTGCTCGAGAAGGGCGATAAAGCCGCCGCAAGCAAGACTATCCAGCAACTTGCCGCTGTCAATCCCGGCAATGCTTCATTGAGCGCCTTCAAAACAAGACTAGGAGAGTAGCGTAAAGGGCTGATGGCGCGAGCATGCCGTCAAATCATCCCCGGCGCCGTCTGCCCATATGAATACCATCCACCTTCTCCGCAGAGGCCTCCTGGTGTTCTTCGCCGTCGCGGTGCTGACCGTTATCACGCTGGCCCAGGATGGTGAGCGGCTGCGGTGGAGGGACCTTCCGGCGCTTCCGCAGCCGAGTGGGGGCCATCTGGTGGGGCAATCAAATGGAACCCTGCTCGTCATTGGTGGAAGCTATTTCAACACCCCGCCATGGGAGGGTGGGAAGAAGATCTGGCTGGACACGATTCTCGCCCTCGAGCCGGGCGCCGGGAGCTGGAAGCTGGTCGGGCGACTTCCCCACCCGCTTGGCTATGGCGCAGCGATCACCGTCGCGGATAGTCTGATCATCATCGGGGGTTCGGATGGCGCCCGCCACTACGCTGAAGTGAAGCGATTGCGCTATCTTGACGGGCAGCTCGAGCTGACTGACCTGCCGCCGCTGCCGGAGCCAAACGCCAACTTTGGCGCCGCACTCGTTGGAAA
>JBEAVZ010000254.1:0-6647 GCA_041160645.1 Acidobacteriota bacterium | reverse complement strand
GGCATCGATCAGCCGCAACTCGGTTCGTCCCGGGGTGACGGTGATCGCGTCAGAGAGCAGCCCTGCCTCGAGTTCGATCCGCAGCGGCTGAGAGGCGGCGCTCACCGTGAGGTTGAGGACGCGCACGGCGAAGCCTGACGCGTCGACCCGCAGCCGTGAAGGGGCTTCAATCGCCGGGAGTGAAAAGTTGCCCTGCGCATCGGTTCTGACCTCGGTCGTCTGACTACGCGCGTCGGTCAGTTGCACGCGCGCTCCGCTGACCGCCCCACCCGAACGGTCGACGACGGTTCCTGTCACTGCCGGCCCACTCTGCCCGGCGAGAGTCAGCGTCGAAAAGAGGATGAGGACGAGTGGGATTGCGAAAAGAGCAAGTCTGGTATTGCAAGGCATGGTCTAACTTCTTCCACTGACTACTGTTGTTTCAGATCATTATGATGAAGAATCGAGTTGAAGAGCATCGGGAACTCTCCGTGGTTCTGCCAGCGGTAGCACGGGTTGGTCGCGAAGAGGATGATGCGACCACTCTCAACCGGCACCTCGACGATCGCCGGACGGTTGCGGGTCTCGCCAACGCCGCGCATCAGTCCGCTCAACACCGATTTGTCCGTTCCGGGAAAGCGCATCAGCACCTGTCCCTTGTCCTGTTCCGGCAGATTGAGGAGCGGCCCGTTGGCGTAACGGACAGGAATCGTCTTCTCCCCGTAGCCGTAAAAGATGGGATGTTCGGTCGCGACCACCTCGGCCTCGACGATCGGACCCGGGGCATAGAATTGCGCGGAGGGCCGTCCGGCGTCGACCCGTCGCGTCAATCCAAACTCGGGAGGGAAGAAGCTGGCCTGTCCAAGCGTCACGAGCAGCCCGCCTCCCCGGACGAACTTCTCCAGTTCAAGCACTCCCGGCAAACCCATTCCACCCGTGATGTCGGTCGAAGAGCCATACTCACCGTGCGATTTGAACTGCTCGGTCTTCGTGTAGGCCAGCGGCTTCTGGCGCGGTTCGAGATCGAAGACGAGTCCCTTGCCGCTCCGCCCCTGATTGGGGACGAGGATCAGATCATAAGCAGCGCGAAGATTGCCTTCGCGGACGCGCTCCTTGTAGATCAGGTCATAGGCGACTTCATATTTGTCGAGGGCGTGACGAACCCAGCCGACCTCCTGCGTGTTGCCCCAGGTGCTGTAGACGGCGAGTCGGGGCAGGTCGACTTCGTGAGTGGCCACGTTCGGCGCGGCGCCGAGGCCTACGGCCTCGAGCCCGAGCGCGGTGATCGCTTCGCGCAGCCGCTCCTGAACGGTTCGGGCCGCATCGTTTGGAACGACCATCGAACCAGCCGGATACTCACGCCCCTCGATCGTCACCGGCTTCTCCGTCGCCAGGACGCGCGCTCCCTTGAGCCGGTAACGGAGCGTGATCTGGTTGTTCGATCCGCGGTTGGGAATGATCCAGGCGGCCGGACGCTCAGCCCCTTCGACGCGCCCGGCGATGCTCAGCCGGTCGACCGGTTCAGTTGGCGCGTCGAGAATCGCCTTGTCGGCGCTCTCGACGATCTTCGTTCGTGTCATCAAGCCGAGCGTCCACCCGGTATCGTCGTAGGTGCGCAGGTTAGGATCAGGAAAGTTCTGCTTCTCGATGAGGATCTTTGCCAGCCGGCCATAGGGCTGGTTGCGCTTGATGATGAAGGACCCGGCCGGAAAGGTCCCCTCCGTCAGCTTCAGCTCGGCGACGCTCCGCCCAATCTCGATCCCCTGTGTCCGGAGCTGGTTGATGGCTGTCTGGACGCGCGTCATATCACCCTGCGGCGGAATGATGAACCCATAGGGCGCCTCGTTGCGTCCGGCTTCGATCGAGTTCCGCGACTTGCGATAGAAGTTCTCGAGGATGACCCGCGGAAATTCGGAGGTCAATTGGAGCGCGGTCAGAACCGCGGTCTGCATGTAGTTGGTGTTGTTGCGCAGCGACCATTCGACCTCGCGGTACGGCGGGAGCGGACGATACCATTCGCGACTCGTCTGGCCCGCTCCACCCTGCGGCGGCGCGACCTGACGCTTCATCGTGTTCGCTCCGCCGTTGCCAAAGGTCTCGTACATCCGCACCAGTCCATTGTGGTTCGACGACATGAACGCGAGGTAGCCCGGCGACCACATGTCGACAAAGCCATGGGTCCAGACACCCGGCATCCCATACTTGATCAACTGCGCCATCTCGAAGTTGGCAAACCAGGGCAGCTCCCCGTAGATGATCGGATCGAGACCCGCCTGCTGCGGCGCCTGGCCGCTGAAGGTGTAGAGGAAGGGGACCGACTCGTGCAGATCGTGCATGACCGGCGGGTGCCACTGCAGGTACCACTCGAGCAGATTCCGCATCGTCACCTGTGAATAGTTGGTGTCACGGTTGTTGTCGTGAAAAATGTACTTGCCCCAGAAGGGCGGGCCGCCAACCGAGTCCTGTTCGGTCTTCTCATCAAGCTTATGGCGATAGTACCACTCGACATAACGATCGCGTCCATCTGGTTCAGCGACCGGGGTCAGCGAGACGATCACCTGGTCGCGAATCTGCCGGATCAGTGGCGAGTCAGCGACGACCAGACGGTAGGCAAGCTCCATGAGCATCTCCGGCGGTCCCGTCTCACCGCTGTGAAGCCCTGCCATCAGGTGGTAGATTGGCCGCGTCCCGCCAATGATCTCCTGGGCCTTCTCTTCGCTGATCTGGCGCGGGTCGGCCAGCTGGGCCAGCGCCCGCCGGTGCTGCTCGAGATTGCGGATCGAATCCTCACTGCCAATGAAGACTACCAGACACTCCCGCCCTTCATCAGTCCGCCCGATCGTCATCACCTTCACCCGTGGTGAGGCCGCGGCCAGCGCCCGGTAGTAGCCGTAGATCTGCTCCGTTTTGGTCAATCGCTTCGGTTCGCCAATGTGATAGCCAAGGTAATCTTTCGGCGTCGGGATTCCCGCAACTTTCGGCAGATGATCGACCAGCGGACTCATAAACTCCGGCCGCGTCGTCCACTCCCTGACTGCGCGGGCAAAATCATCATCCATTGTTTGCTGGGCGCGGCCGACTGCCGCCAGGCTGGTCAGCAGAATGAGGATCACGGTCATCTGGCGAATGAACGGAAAAAGTGACATCAGGAACGCTCCTTGCTCGATCTCGATCTGGATTCAATATCAGGAATTGTAGGTTTCGTGATCAGTCCAAGTCAATTGAGCGACTCGGTCGCCTCGCTGGAAAAGTCGTGGAAGTTTGGCGGAACGGATCACGTCTTGTAATATGTTTACTGTGCACGGTCTGTTTGCCAGTATGTTCACACGATGATCTGTCGATCCGCTCTGTATGAAAGGGGATGTTGACTATGATCTCAAGAACGATACTCCTCTACCTCTCCAGGCAGTTCTGGCTCAAGGATCTGCTTTCAGCCATTCCGGGTTTCAGCCGCATTCCGCGCCGATTCATTGCTGGTGAGAATATCCACGATGCGATTGGGGCGATCAAAGAGCTCAATCGCCTTGGACTCATGGCGACCTTCGATCACCTTGGCGAAAGCACGACCTCCCGTGAAGAGGCCCTCGCTGATGTTGAAGAGTATCTGCAGGTCCTCAAATTGATCAATGAGTCCGGGGTAGAATCGAATATCTCGATCAAGCTGACCCAGCTCGGCCTCGATATCGATGAGGAGTTCTGCTACCAGAATGTTCGCCGGCTGGTTGACCAGGCCGCCCGCTTTGGCAACTTCGTGCGGATCGATATGGAGGATTCCTCGCGGACTGAGGCGACTCTCCGCGTCTTTGGGCGCGTCTTCGCCGAAGCGCGTCAAGTCGGCATCGTTCTCCAGTCTTACCTCCACCGCTCCGCGCAGGATGTCGAAGAGGTGATTCGGCAGGGGGCGCGAATTCGCCTCTGCAAGGGGGCCTACCACGAACCGGAAGAGGTTGCCTTCCAGGAGAAGGAAGAGGTCGATCAGAACTACCTGCACCTCATGAAGATCATGCTGAGAAGCGGGATCTACCACGCTTTCGCGACCCACGACGAGCGGATGATCAACGCGACGCGCGTCTATGCCGAAAAGATCGGCGCCTCGCGGGATAGCTTCGAATTTCAGATGCTCTATGGAATTCGCCGCGATCTGCAGCAGCAACTGGTGCGGGACGGGTACCGCGTCAGGGTCTATGTTCCCTATGGCCGTTTCTGGTACCCATACTTCATGCGCCGTCTCGCCGAGCGCCCGGCCAATGTCTGGTTTGTCCTGACCAATCTGCTCCGGCAGTAGTTGGGTTGGCAGTATTAGACGAGAACAGGATATTGGTTTAAGGTCGACTTACGCCAAGTTTAAGAGTGTGGACTATTCTATTCTGTTGTATACACAACATATTTCACTTAATATTCAGGCTGTCCATTCAAAGCTAATGAATGGACAGCCACTTGGCCATTGTGATTTATACCAATTACCCCCGGCGACAATTCTTTCAGGTGCTTGCCAATGATCAGAACAGTAAAGCAGGTCTGTCGGTTCAATCCGGTTATTCGTAATTATCGAATGAGTCGGGGGATCGAAAATCTTCTCGAACTCATCAGTGACGAGGGGGATGGCCGGGAGTTCTTTGCGCGCAACTATGTGACGCACGGGATGGAGCAGCTTTTTCGGGAGGGTCTGCTGCGGTTGTCTGGAAAATCAGACCAGGCAGTATTTGAGCTCAACCAGGCGATGGGCGGCGGCAAGACGCATCTGATGATCGCGCTCGGCCTCCTCGCCCGCCACCCGCATCTTCGTCCGGAGGTACTCCCGATTGAACAGCTTGAAATTGAGCGGATTCCGGTGGCGGTTCGAAACTGGCTGGCCCTGCGGCCCGAGGAGCGCTGGTGGCTCTTTGGCATGACGGCGATGGTGACTGGCGGTATCGCCGATGCCGGCAGAGGGTGGCGAATTGCGCTTCAGCACGCGCTTGGTGATATTGCGCAGAGCGAGCAACTTCTGACCCGATCCCGTCCGTCGCGTTCCCTGAGCGTGGAAAAGGATCGCGCGACACTCGATCTCTTTGGGGCTGAGGCAGGGTCGGGAAGTGGGCCGGTGGCGGAAGATTGACTGAAAGTTGGATCTGAGTAGCGACTGGCGAGGATTTGCGACGATGTTGGCCAACAAGCTGGAATTGCTCGAAAAGATACGTTTGGGCGAAGACACCTTTCTGAAGTTGAAGGAGATTCGTCTCCGGGAAGGGAAGATCGCCGGACCGGGCCAGAGCGAGTTGTCCGACGAGCTGGCGGCATTTGCCAACAGCCGGGGCGGCGTTCTGCTGCTTGGTGTCCGGGACAGTCCGCGTGAGGTGGTCGGCATCCCGCTCGAGCGGCTTGATGCCGTCGAGGCGCTGGTCAGGCAGGCCTGTGAGGATTCGGTCAAGCCATCGATGGCGCCAATCATCGAGCGAATGACCTTGCCCGATGCGACGGGAATCGAGCGGCCAATCCTGCGTGTCGATGTCGCGCCCAGCCTATTTGTCCACCAGAGCGCGGGCGGATACCTGCACCGGGTCGGTTCATCGAAGAGGCCGGTCCCCCCCGATCATCTCGCACGTTTATTTCAGCAGCGCAGCCAGTCGCGCCTGATCCGCTTCGATGAGACCCCGGTTGCCGCGGCAAGTCTGGCCGATCTCGATGAGTCCCGGTGGCGGCGGTTCATCACTCCACGAACCATTGACCAGCCAGAGCAGATGCTCGCAAAACTGGCCATGGCTGCCCGTGACGATGACGGAACCTGGCGACCGACCGTGGCTGGACTCCTCCTGGCCTGTCGCGAGCCGCAGCGTTACCTGCCGGGAGCCTTTATCCAGGCGGTCTGTTATGCCGGCAGGACGATCGCGCCGCGACACGATGGCGTCTACCAGCGTGACGCGCGGGACATTACCGGAACACTCGATGAGCAGATTCGTGGCGCCTGCGATTTTGTGCGCCAGAACATGCGCGTCAGCGCCCGGAAAAGCCTCAGCGGAGGACGAGAGGATCTGCCGCAGTACGATCTGCTGGCGATCTTTGAGGCCGTCACCAATGCGGTCGCCCACCGGGACTATTCGATGGCCTCGGGCAAGGTGCGTCTGCGAATGTTCGATGATCGGCTGGAGATCTACACTCCGGGCATGCTGCCAAACACCATGACGCCGGAATCGCTGCCATTCCGCCAGGCGACGCGAAACGAGGTTTTGACCAGTCTTCTTGCCCGCTGTCCGGTTGACTGGGCGCCGGGAGCCGGCGCAGCCATTACCCACCGCTTTTACATCATGGACCGGAGGGGGGAAGGGGTGCCGATCATCCTTGCGCGAAGTGAAGAGTTGTCCGGAAGGGCGCCGGAATACCGAATGCTCGACGAGAGCGAACTGCTGCTGACGATCTACGCGGCCAATCAAAGGATCTGACATTACCATGACCAAGGATGATTCAACCCGCCCCCGGCAGGCGTAATGTGTCAACAACATTGAGACACGATATTTGAAAATTTAGTGAGCTTTTGAATGCTCTGCGGCCAATTCCAACAGCGAGATTGGTCGGTTAATCCAGACTGCCCGAGGCAACGCCGGGACAGTCGGAGATCCTTTAACGAACCGTTCCGGTCGGGCAGCGTAGGCGCTTTCCAACACTTGCTGACGCTTGATCAGCGCTGATTC
>JBEAVZ010000272.1:0-2879 GCA_041160645.1 Acidobacteriota bacterium | reverse complement strand
CTGGTTTGGGCTGGCGGCCCTCCTGACCGGGCTGGTGATCATCGTCGCGATCTTTGTCAGTCTGGTCTAGGACTGTCCGGACCGTGAAGTGGGGGGAGGGAAGAAGAGCTGCAGAAATCTTCCCGTTCATTCCCGGAGCATTCAACAATGGCGCAGACCTTTTCGGCACTGAAGGTTCTTCACGAGCGACTGGATGAACTCTTCCTTCTCCACCAGGAATCGCTGCTCGACCAGACGGGTGACGGCGGGGAGTGGGCTGACCGTTCCCTCGCCCTGCTCGATCGCTATGAAGCCGCCCTGCGCGAACATCTGCGGCTTGAGGAGGAGCTTCTGCTCCCCGTCTATCGCCGCGCCGGGAAGATTCCGGGGGGGCCGGAAGAGTTCTACACCGGAGAGCACGCCCGCCTGCTGACAATTCTCGCCCGTTGTCGGGGCCTGCTGCTCGAACTCCGCCGTGGGGAGCTCGAGCGCCGGCGGGGCACGATCAGGCTCTTTGACGAAGAGTCAGTCTTCAAGAGCCTGTCCCAGCATCATCACCAGCGGGAGGAGAACCTGCTCTTTCCCACCCTCGATGAGGTGACCGATGAGAGCGAACGAACGCGTCTGATCCGACTCTGTCTCGGCGCGGAGGGCGATCAATGAAGTGGCGCGCCCGTCTCAATCTGCCACGCGAACACGGAGCCTAGGCGATGTTCTATGTTCCGCTCCTTCTGGGAATCTTGGTGGGAGGTGGTTTTTCGTGGCGGGTTGGCTGGCTGATCATCGCGGCGAGCGCCCTCTTTATCTCCCGCGAGTCGCTGCTGCTGGTCTGGCGGTCACGCCTCCGCGGACGGCTCGATCGCGCGGCCCTCTTTACGCTTGCCATCGATGGTCTCTTCGCGATTGGCGCGGGCGCGGTTCTGCTCTTCCACTACCAGTACCTGAATCTTCTCTGGCTGGGGCTGCCGGGGCTCTTCCTGTTGCTTCTCAATGGATGGCAATCGTCGCGCCGCGCCGACCGGACGATGGCCACTGAGATTCTGGCGATTGGCGGGATGACTCTCGCGGCTCCGGCGGCCCATTACGTGGCCAGCGGGCGCTGGGATGGGCTGACCGGCGCTCTCTGGGGCTTCTCATTCCTCTACTTTGCCAGCAGCGTCTTCTATGTGAAATACCGGGTGGCGATCGTCCACCGGCGGGACCCCGGCTGGCGACGGCAGATCACCCGCCTCTCACTCCTCTACCATCTCCTTCTCCCCGCGATCCTTGCTCTTCTCGTGATCCGCGGTGCCTGGTCGGTCCTTCTCCTCCCGGCCTTTCTGCCAATCATTGCCCGGGCCCTCTACCATCACCGGCATCCACCGCCAGGGCTCAATCTGAAGCAGATCGGCGTCAGCGAGATCGTCTACGCGCTGGTCTTTCTGACCCTGACGACCTTCGCGCTGGCCTGAATGCTCCGCCGCCTTTCAGTCCTCGCGCGTGGCCGCTGGAATTTGGCTACCGCCAGTTGCTCATGAGCGAAATTTCGCCACCCTGGGTATACTCGAGGCTCAGCGCCATCACTCGCTGGTCTGGCGAGATGGAGAGGCCGGGAAGCGATCTCTGGTAGGTCGGACGGTAATGAGCGCCGTCGAGACAGGTCACCTGGCGCAGCTGCCGGGAACGGAGATCGAAGAAGTTGACACAACTCATCCCGTTCTCGTTGCGCTGGTTGAAGAAGTAGATGCCCCCCGCCGCAGGGGCCCAGTTCTGTCCGAATTGCTGGCCGACCAGCTCCTCGATCCGTCGTTCCTGGCCGGTGGCGAGGTTCTTTTCAAAGAGTACGGACTGGTAGGTGAAGAGCAGCGTCTGCCCATCCGTCGATTCCCAGGAGTCGTGAGCATTATTGATAGAGAGCTGGGTGGCCGGGCCACCATCCACGGAGACTCTCCAGAGATGGTCACCGCGGCGCAATCCGCTGGCGTTCTCCCGCCGCGAGGTAAAATAGATCCAACGACCATCCGCAGACCAGCTTGGATTGGAGTCCGGCGCAGGATGGTCCGTCAGCTGACGCAATTGCCCCCCAATCACCTCGACGAGAAAGATATCGGTCTGGTCTCCGCTGTACTGGTGAAACGCAATCCGCTTTCCATCGGGAGACCAGCGTGGTCTTCCGAGCCCCCACTGTTGAAGATTGGTCAGTTTGGTCTGGTAAGAGCAGGCCGGATCGGTGATCCAGACCTCTGCGTGGCCAGTCCGATCGGAGAGGAAGGCGATCTGCCGACCATCCGGCGAAAACTGCGGAGAGACATCCCGCTCGGTCGATCTGATCTCACAGAGGGGGTGGCGGCTCGCTTCACTCTCTTCACTCTGGCCGAGAATCGTGATCTTTTCCGTTGTGTCGAGACACGAGAGGACCATCTGCCCGTCGCGGGGCGAGATGGCGAAATTGTCGGTGCCCGGCCAGACGCTGGTCAGCGGCTGCAGTGTCGACCCTTTGATTGGCAGACTCCAGATTCGTGAAGACCCGGATTGACGGGAGAGAAAGAGCAGCTCCCGTCCATCCACCGACCACTGCAGGGAGCGCACATCGGCTTGTTTCCGGGCCAGCTCGACCAGTCTCCCATTCGCCACATCGAGCAGCAGGATATCGGAGTTGAAGGGGGAATGCTCACGGATGAAGGCGACCGATCTTCCATCGGGAGAGAAACGGGGATCGTGATCGAAGCTGTCACTCCCCGGGGGCAGGGTGGTCAGCTGCTTCCTGGTCTTTCCGTCGACGGTGAGCAGGTAGATCACGGGCGCTGCCTGCGGCTCCGGCCGGTCGGTGATCGCCAGACTCTGGCCATCGGGTGACCAGTCGAGCCCTCCCACCGCTTCACCGACCAACTCCGCGCCACCCCCCGTGGTCGGAATCATGA
>JBEAVZ010000194.1:0-4141 GCA_041160645.1 Acidobacteriota bacterium | reverse complement strand
ACGACGATCAGTGGGTTTGCCGAAGGAGTGCCGCGGATCCCGGGGTCAGTTCAGGTGATCGACCTGCCGATGCTCGAGCAGAGCCGGGTCCTGACGGTCAACGAGGCCTTGCGGAAAGTTCCGGGAGTGCACACGCGGGACGAGGAGGGGCTGGGGTTGCGCCCGAATATTGGGATGCGCGGGGTCAATCCGACCCGTTCGACCAAGGTGCTGCTGCTCGAGGACGGGATTCCTCTGGCCTATGCGCCGTATGGCGACAACGCCTCCTACTATCACCCGCCGATCGAGCGTTTCGAGAGCATCGAGGTCTTGAAGGGGTCGGGGCAGATCGCCTATGGGCCCTCGACGATCGGCGGGGTTATCAACTATTTGACGCCCAACGCGCCAGCGCGAACTACTGGTACGGTCACCCTGATCGGGGGTAATCGCCGTTTCTTCAATGGTGGGGCGAGTTTTGGCGGGAGCTGGAAGCAGACCGGGCTGATCGCCCATTACCTGCGCAAGCAGAGTGACGGGGCGCGGGAGAACACACACGCCGATCTTCACGATATCCAGACCAAGCTGCACCAGACGCTCACTGACCGGCAGGCCCTGACGGTCAAGACGAGCTACTACGGTGAGACATCGAATCTCACCTATGCCGGATTGACCGCCGAGGAGTATCGACGGGATCCGCGCTGGAATCCATTTCGCAACGACTTTTTCTATGTTGACCGCTGGGGATCGTCAGTTTCGCACGCTTATGTCAGGAACAGCAACCTGGTGGTGACGACAAATCTGTACGCGATGCGCTTCGATCGTGACTGGTGGCGCCAGTCGTCGAATTCGCTCCAGCGGCCGAACGACGCCGCGGATCCTAAGTGCGGTGGGATGGCCAACCTTCTGACAACCTGTGGTAACGAAGGGCGGGTGCGCAGTTATGACAACTGGGGGCTCGAGTCGCGGTTACGGGCCAACTTCCGGCTGCTCGGCTTATCGCACGAGCTGGACTTCGGTGGACGTTTTCACAATGAGGACCAGAAGCGACTCCAGTTGAACGGGGAAAGTCCACAGGCCCGAACCGGTCTGCTGGTCGAGAACAATCTCCGCCATAACCAGGCTCTCTCCTCGTTCGTCCAGAACCGGGTCCGGATTGGACGACTGCTGATCACTCCCGGGTTGCGGGTCGAGCGGATCAGCTTTGAACGAATCAACCGACTGGCGCGAAACGGGCTTGGAGTGGCGGGCCGAATCGAGCGAACGCAGGTGATCCCGGGACTGGGATTGGCCTTTGAGGTTGGCCGGGGCACCGTGCTCTACGGTGGAGCGCACCGCGGATTCGCGCCGCCGCGGACCGAGGATATCATCAATAACGCGACGGGGGGGGCGATCGATCTCGATCCGGAGTTGAGCTGGAATTATGAGGCCGGGGTGCGCCATCAGCTCGGACAGCTGTGGCGGTTTGAGGCCTCGGTCTTCCGGATGGACTATGCGAACCAGGTCATCCCGGCCTCACTGGCCGGCGGCCTTGGGGCGACGCTGACCAATGGCGGGGCGACGCGGCAGGAGGGCTTCGAGGTCAGTTCACGTTTCGACACTGGTGGCCGCCTGGGAAGATTTGGGGATATATTTGGGAATGTGGCCCTGACCTGGCTTCCGGTCGCCGAGTTTCGCGGAGCGCGATTCAGCAGTATCGGCGGCTTCGGCAATGTAAGAGTGACGGGAAACCGCCTGCCCTACGCACCAGAGAACCTGCTCAACGCGAGCATTGGCTACCGCCATCCGCGCGGATTGACAGCCATGATCGAGGGTGTCCAGACGGGGGCTCAGTTTGGTGACGACCTCAACCTGCGAGAGGGATCGGCCAATGGGCTGCTGGGTCGAATCCCCGGCAATACCGTCTGGAACACGACGGTCAACTATGAAGTCGAATCGCTGCGATCGACCTTCTTCGTCAGCGTGAAGAATCTCTTCGACCGGGTCTTCGTGGTCGATCGCACCAGAGGGCTGATTCCGGGCATCCCGCGCATGCTTCAGGCCGGAGTGAAGATTGAGATAAGGTAGGATTGAGGCCACCCGGGGAGAGTTGAAAAGCTGATCACCTCTTCCCCGGGCCGGCCAGACAAGAATTGCAGGAAATATCGATATCGAACCGGAGTCAGGCCAGGCTACGGCTCCAGCTCAGTGACCATCTTGAGAAGAGTAATCTCAGTCGGGCGGGCCAGCAGATGGCTGATTCGGGCACGAAAGGTCTGGATGTGGTCCGACTTTGAGTGCTGATCAAGTCCGGCCAGACTGGTCCAGTTCTCGTAGAAGACAAATTGCGACGGGTTGGCCGATGACTGATGGAGGTCATAATTGAGACAGGCCTCCTCGTCACGGGTTGCCGCGACGACCTCGTGGGCCGCTTTCAGAAACTCCTCTTCCCCGCCGGGGTTAACCTCGATATAGGCGATTACGGTAACTTTTTCCGCGTCCATGCTTCTCTTCCCTTCCGTTAAATTTCATTTTCTGCGAGACTCAGAATCATTCAGCTGACAGAACATCGCATTGGCCAAACACTACTTCGGTCACCAGAGAACAGTGGCCTCCGGCGCTGCTCAGGCCACCAAGGTTGGTGACAAGGGGCAACAATGATCAGAAAGTATCTTCGCACAAGTCCGACCTGGGCGACGCTTCCGTTGCGGATCGCCCTCGGCTCAGTCATGTTCGTTCATGGCGCCCAAAAAGTCATGGGAATCTGGGGCGGGATTGGCTTCAACGCCTGGATCTCCGGTTCAGCGCCATTCTCCTTCATGCGTCCCGCTCCGCTCTGGCTGGCGGTGGCCGCCTTCTCCGAGTTCTGCGGGGGAATACTGATCCTGCTGGGGCTGCTCACCCGTCCCGCCGCCTTCCTGGTTGCCTGCACCATGCTGACTGCCGTTGCCGGCGTTCACTGGGAGCATGGCTTCCTGATCAAACACAATGGATTTGAGTTTGCCGGCACGCTGCTGGGCATGGCGATCTCTCTGGTCATCCTCGGAGGCGGCAACGGGTCACTCGACCAGCGACTTGGTTGAGGGGGAATGGGGAGGTTTTTCCTCCCCATTCCCGGCCAGTCTCAGCGCGGGAAGAGCTGGTTGAGCGTCTCCCAATCGGCCGGAGCGCCATATTCACAGACCTCGAAAGCCTCGGCGTAGCGGGTCCGGCTTCCCTGTTCCCCGTAGCGTTTGATCAGCAGATCACGGTAGTTGTTGGCAACCTCGGCATCGAGATTGACCAGCCATTCCCGAATGAAGACGCGACGCCCCTCGTCGTCCGCCGGAACCCCCGGAAGGTAGCGCCCCATCCAGGAATCACGATCGGCAAATTGGGAGGGCATGGCGTCATAGCAGGACCGCTTGCGGTCGATCTGATCATCCACATCGACAATGATCGCCGGGTCGAAAGGATAGGGTTTCCTGAAGTCATCAGAGTAGAAGAGGATGACCGGATTCTTTGGGCACGGCGGCGTGTCGAGGGCAAAGAATGGGGCAGCGACCAGCACGGCGGCATCCTGGACCAGGATCCCGGTGTAACGATGATCGGGATGATAGTCATTCGGGCGATGGCAGAGAACGATGTCGGCCTGCCATTCGCGGATCAGCCGCGCAAAAGTGCGGCGGTTCTCGATAGTCGGGAGAAGCTCACCATCGTGAATATCGAGGACCTGGGTGGTGATGCCAAGGATCTCGGCGCAACGCTTGACTTCCGCCGCACGACGCAGCGCGAGCTGTCCTCCGCCCATGGCAAAATGGCCGACATCGCCATTGGTCGTCGCCACGAACTTGACGTGGTGGCCCGCCGCGGCCCACTTGGCGGCAACACCGCCCGCCTTGAGTTCGCAGTCATCAGGATGGGCTCCAAATGCAATAATTCTGAGTGACATGATGGTCCTTTCACAAACAATTGATCAAATACAGGCAAAGTCGCCGCTCATTTGCCGCCGATGGGATCTCCCGCTGGCGTCGGCAGGCGGCGAAGCGGCTGGCGGGTCGAGTCCGGACGGGCAAAGAATCGCTCGATCTCCTCGCGGGCCAGCTGTCTGACCGCGGCATCGGGTCCGGGTTGTCTGGTGATGGTCAGGATCTGGCGCAAGGTGGCCGCCATCTCCGCGCGGGCGAGCGGCGAGAGCGTTTCGAGC
>JBEAVZ010000192.1:0-6295 GCA_041160645.1 Acidobacteriota bacterium | reverse complement strand
GGATGGCGTTGTCGCGGTTCTCGTTGAGGGCGCCATAGATGGCATAGTGGAGTCTGACCGGGCCAATGGTCTCGCCGTTGATGAGTTGAAATGGCTCGGCCTCGGCAAAGATGAAGTCGGCTTCAACAGTTGGAGCGATGATGGTCGTCGGCATTATTTACTCCGGGCCGGTGGATGACTCCACCCACCGGCCAAAGGCAGATGACACGATGGCGTTACTGCTGCGAAGCGCTGATCGCCTGCTCGAGATCGGTGAGGAGGTCCCGAACATCCTCGATGCCGACCGAGAGCCGGATCAGTCCTGGCGTCACGCCGGTCGATGCCTGCTCCTCTTCCGTCAGCTGCGAGTGCGTGGTTGACGCGGGATGGATGACCAATGACTTGGCATCACCGATATTGGCGAGCAGGCTGAAGAGTTTGACCGAATTGATAAACTTCTTGCCGGCGGCGACGCCACCCTTGATATTGAAGGTGACCAGCGCCCCGGCGCCGTGCGGAAGATACTTCTTTGAGCGCTCAAAATAGGCGCTCGATTCGAGGCCCGGGTAGTTGACCGACTCGACGAAAGGATTGTTCTGCAGGGCTTTGGCGACTGCCAGCGCATTCTGGGAGTGGCGTTCCATCCGCAGGTGGAGCGTCTCCGCTCCCTGCAGGATCAGGAACGCGTTGAATGGCGAGAGGCAGGCGCCGGTGTCGCGCAGCCCCTGAACCCGCGCCTTGAGAATGAAGGCCAGCGGGCCGAAGGCATCGGCGTGCACCAGACCGTGATAGGAGGGATCGGGTGTCGTGAAGTCGGAGAAGCGCCCCGAAGCTTTCCAGTCGAAGCGACCGGCGTCGATAATCGCCCCACCGATCGATGTGCCGTGTCCGGCGATGAACTTGGTCAGCGACTGGATGACGATATCCGCGCCGTGATCGATCGGCCGGCAGAGCGCCGGCGATGGCGTGGTATTGTCGATCATCAACGGCAGTCCGTGCGCGTGGGCAATGCTCGCGAGCTTCTCGATGTCGACGATGTCCAGTTTCGGGTTGCCCATGGTCTCGGTGTAGATGGCCCGCGTCCGGTCATTGATCGCCGCTTTGATTCCCGCCTCATCCTCGGCATCGACAAATTTGACGGTGATGCCAAGCTTGGGCAGCGTGTAGTGGAAGAGGTTGTAGGTGCCGCCGTAGAGTGAGGTCGTCGAGACAATCTCATCACCGGCGTTGGCAATGGTGGTGATGGCGAGCGTCTCCGCCGCCTGACCCGAGGCGACCGCCAGCGCGGCCACTCCACCTTCAAGGGCCGCGACGCGCTTCTCGAGCACGTCAGTCGTCGGGTTCATGATGCGGGTGTAGATGTTCCCGAATTCCTGTAACCCAAAGAGGCGGGCCGCGTGATCGGCATCATTGAAGTTGTATGATGTGGTCTGATAGATCGGAACAGCCCGGGAGTTGGTCGCCGGATCGACAACCTGTCCTCCGTGGACGGCGAGGGTGTTGAAATGGTAGTTTGGGTTCTGCTCGTCAGCCATGTTTCTCTCCTGTTGGGTTAGAGATTTAACGTGGGAGTGTGACGAACTTGCCTGAAACTGCTATGCGGGTGTATTAAGAGGCCAGAACTCTTTAGCAGTTTTTTACGTGGAGCAAGTCGCTTAAATCGCCACGCGATACATTAGTTGTACTAAACAAAATGTAATGTAGTTCAATCCCTAAAACTTGTCAACCGGGTTGAGTGAAATAACGCACACGGCATTCATCGAGAATGCATGGGCACCGAGACTGATCGGGCATCGAGACTGATCGGGCATCGAGACTGATCGGGTCGGCATCGCCCGTCCCGTTGGGTTCCTGTCCGCTTCTTCCCGTTCGCCTGGGGGGCTCAACGAAGAAGCCCTTCGACAAAACCGATCTCATAGACGAGCCAGGCGCCAAACCCGAGACTAAACATTCCGGATAAGGCGCGGACGGCCAGGTTGGTGCGGGTGAAGGAGGCCGCCGTGAAGTGGGCCGGCAAACCCAGAATGACGCTCATGACCATCATGCCGCCGATCGAGCCAAGACCAAAGATGATGATATAGGCGATAGCCAGCGGCGCGGCGCTGATCGTGGCCAGAACCCCGAGCATCAATCCGGCGCTGCCGGCGAGTCCGTGGACCATGCCGATCAGCAGCGGGCGCAGACTCCAGCCACGGGTTGGTTCCGTGTGTTGGTGGGGGTGGGCGTGGACCTGCTTGCCGTGACGATGGGCGTGGAGATGGACCGGACCCTCCCGAAAGAGCTGGTAGAGGACGTTCAGTCCAAGGCCGATCAGCATGAGGGCGACACCGAATTCGAGCGCCTTCTCGTAGCGCTGAATCTGCAGGTTGAGCATAATGACCCCGATGCCGACGACGAGCAGGGAGAGGGTGTGGCCGAGTCCCCAGAGACCGCCGATCAGCAACGAACTGAAGAGGCTCTTCCGTTCACTGACAATTGCCGAGACTGCCGCGAGATGGTCAGTGTCGAGGGCGTGACGGAGTCCAATCACGAGCCCAAGGCCCAGAATGGCAAGGGCCGAGGCGGAGCGTTGCTCTTCGATCTCCACTGTCCAGAGGTAGCCTGGATCGAGTCCGGCGTCGCGCAGCGCCTGCCAGGCGATTCCTCCACCGATCAGGGTGATGACGGCGGCGCTGAGCACCGGCAGGATCCGCAGGAGGCCACCCGACTGCGGGATTCGTTCGAGGAGCCGCCCTCCCTGCACGAAGAGGATCCCGATCACCGTCAGAACCGCGGCGAGGCCAAGACTGAAGGCGAGGATGAGCACCAATCCATAGGCGGTCCGGTTGAGCGAGATTGCTCCGAGCATGAGGATCCACGCCGATGGGCAGGGGATGATCCCACCGGAGATTCCCAGTTTGAGGAGGCTTCGCGTCGAGAGCTTCTCGTCCCCGGTCGGGAGGTGATGATGGTGCGCACCGGAGTGGTCGTGATCGTGGAGAAGATGCTGCAACTGGTGGTTGACGAGCTCCCGGCTCCAGCTCAGGCGACGCAGGAATAGACCGGCCCCAATCACCATGATCATGGCTCCGGAGATGAAGCTGAGAATCGGGTAGAGCCGCTCTGGCAGCACATACTTCGAGGCGAAAAGAAAGGCGAGTCCTCCCAGGTAGACGGTCAGGGTGTGGGCAATGGTGACTGTCAAACCAAGAAGGGTGGCGTGCCGCGCCGTGCCCCGCGCGCCAACGAGGTAGGCGCCAACGAGCGCCTTGCCGTGACCGGGTGAGAGGGCGTGGACGGCTCCCAATCCAAAGGCAATCAAGAGCCCCATAACGATGACCAGCGGGGTCAGCTGTGGCACCGTGATCAGCGCCAGAAAACGATCGGCAGGCGGCGCCACCGGCTGGCCATCACGTCGCGCAAGGGGCCGGGCCCCAATCGGCAGGTCTCCCCGCACGACACGCCACTCGCCACGTCGCTCGTCGAGGGGCGTCGTCAACATGCTCTCCGGATAGGCCCGCAGTTCATCGGTGAGGCCATTGCCGGCGATCGTGCTATCAAAGATAGTCAGTCCATCACCAGCCGTGACGACCATCTCCCGCCAGCCCGGTTTATCGCCGGAGTTGCGATTCTCGATCACCATCTGGAGCGGACCAGCTGTCCAGGCAAAGGAGCTCTGCAGATCGAAGACCAGGCGCATCGTCGCCAGACCCATGGCGGCCGAACCCGTCTGACCGGGCAGGACCTCGCCGCTGCGGCTCGCCAGGGTCAGCGCCTGGGGCTGTCCGGCGACCGTCAGGCTGAGTCCGCTCAGATAGCTCGCCGTGACCGTCTCGAGGTAGGCTTCCATCTCGGTCGGAGAGACCTCTCCATTTGAATCGACATCGGCGAGCTGCGCCTCCCGGAAGGTTGGGAGTTCGGCCAGGTCGACCACATACCGCACCCCAACTCCGCCGGCGGTGCTCAGGCTCAGTCGCACGTAATGGTTGATCGATAACTGGCCCAGTGGATGGGCAACCGCACTGACCGTGAGGAGGATGAGAATGATTATCCCAATAATTGGGCGTTCCAACCGGAGAGGTAATGATTCGATAACGGTCTGCTTCATCTATCCACCCTTTCGAGCGCGGTTTTGCGGAAGATTTTGACTATTTGTAGACGACGAAAAAGCTGCCTTCAAGGAAATCGAACTGACCAGCTCGCCTGAATCCGGCCTCCGTCATCCATTTGTCGAGTTCGGCCAGCTGGTAGACCATCGATTCGTGGCCGGCTGGCCACTTGGTGAAATCGATGATCGCCACCCGTCCGTTCCGGCGCAGGTATTTTCGCAATCCCTTGACGTAATCCTGCGGGCGTTCGATGTGGTGAAGCGTGTCGATGATCGTCAGAAGATCGACCTTCTCGGGCACCTTCGGATCAGCAAACTCCCCGAGCACCGTGGTCACATTGGTCAGCCCCGCCGCGGCTGAAGTCCTGGCAACGTGGTCGAGCAGCTTCGGATCGATGTCGACGGCATAGACGCGCCCGGCCTGGCCGACCCGCTTCGCGATTGGCCGCGTAAAGAGTCCCGAGCCGGAGCCAAGATCAGCGACTTTGGCGCCAGGCTTGATGGAGAGCGCTTCGATGACCCGGTCGACCTGCAGGCTTTCGATCCGCCGTTCGGTCTCGAGCAGCTTGATGTAGTCCTCGGCCTCCCGCCGTCCCCGTTGTGGCCGCGGCTCCGGACCTGGCGGTGACAGGTTTGAATCGACGGCCCCGCTCCAGATTAGACTACCGAGGATGATATGTAACAGCAGCATGATGACGACTCCTTGTCGATGAAGATAGAGAAAATGGAATCACTGCCGGGAGGACTTTCTTCTTGTCGCCAGGTAGACTCCCATTCCAACCAGGATGGTGAGCAGCGCCGCACCGGTTGGGACAGGGCGTTCCTTCAGTCCCAGCACAAAAGCGGTCAGTTCGAGACCCAGAAAGATGGCCGGAGTTACCGGATATCCGGGGGTTAAAAAGACCCCTTTGTTCGAGGCTCCACGGCGCACAAACCAGACGGCCGTGACGGTGAGGGCCGCAATCAGCGAGAGCGCCGACCCGATATAGATCAGCAGGGTCTCAAACTCTCCTGTCAGCACAAGAATGATCGAGACCAGCGCCTGGACCAAGATCGCGATGGTCGGAACTCCCTGCGATCTGCCCACTCGTCCAAAGAAGGCGGGAGCGAGACCGTCGCGAGCCATCGCATAGTAGACCCGCGGACCGGCTGCCGTCATCGCGCTGACTGAGCCAAGGATCGTCACCGTGATGATCGCGCTGATGGCCAGCGATCCACGGGATCCGAAGAGCCGTTCGGCGGCGACCTTCCCGATGGCAATGGTTGGAGTCCAGGAGTCCGCGGGAACAGCGTAGAGGAAGAGCAGGTTGAGACCCAGATAGAGGAGCGCGACGATAATCGTGCCGCCGATGAGGGCCCAGGGGAGCGTGCGGCGCGGATCGCGAACCTCGCCAGCCAGATAGGCCGCCGCATTCCAGCCGCTGTAGGCGAAACTGACCTGGATCAGCGCAATCCACCACATCCCGCCGCTTGTGCCGTTCGCGAGCACCCCTGGCCAGTCGCCTTCACCGGTGAGGAACCCGCCAATGATCAGCAGCAGAATGCCACCTGTGACGGTGCCGGCGATAATCGTCTGCAACCGTCCTCCGGGTCGCACCCCCAGGCTGTGAAAGAGGGCCAGCAGAAGAATCAGGCCGGCGGCCATCAGCGACCCCAGCGTGATCCCCAACTCCGGAATCACTACCTGCCCATTCGACCAGCCAAAGAGCGAGGAGGCATAGGCCGACGCCCCCAGCGCTGCGGCCGCAATCGCCGCTGAAAACCCGGCCAGAAACGAGATCCAACCGCTGACGAACCCCCACAGTGGACCGAAGACCCGGCTCAGATACTGGTACTCACCACCCGCTTCTGGCATACGGGTCGAGAGTTCGGCATAGCAGAGGGCGCCGCACAGGGCGAGCCCTCCACCGAGCGCCCAGACCAGCAACGCCGTCAGTCCGTTGCCCGTCGCTGCCCGGACGAAGGCCGGAACGGTGAAGATTCCTGTGCCGATCATGTTGGTGACGACAAAGGCGGTCGCGCCCCAGCGGCTCAGCTCCCGGTGCAGTTGGCTCTCTGATGTGGTCGATCGATCCATTGGTTATCTATTCACCAATCAGCTTGTGGTAGCGACCCATCCAGTAGGGCAGAAGGAAGTAGGCGCCGTCGTCTTCGCGCCGGCCGTCGCTTCCGCCATCGAGCCGGTATGGATTGCCATTCCATTTGCTCATGGGCAACTCGTCATAGGGG
>JBEAVZ010000189.1:0-12255 GCA_041160645.1 Acidobacteriota bacterium | reverse complement strand
AGACCAGCCCAAGTGCCATGCGCAGATAATAAGCCTCCTGACAGGGCTAATCAATACTTTCGAGAATATGCGCGGAAGGGCAGTCCCACCTGTCACCGGCTCTGAAAAGCTAAAAAACGGTGTGTGCAAAAGTCCGGGGGCAGTGGTCAGTCGCCTTCGCCAAGGGAGTCCACGAGTTGCCGGAACGCCGGTTGCCGCTGCCGGATTTCGAGCCAGGTCTGAAAGATATCCGGAGTCTGGAGCCAGATGGTGAACCACTGGGCGATCTCCTGCCGAACCTCGAGGTTGGGCGGCCCGTTGGATAGGTGGTTGGGTACGTGGAGGGGGTAGGCGAGGGCATTCTGGCGGGCCCGCAGCGCCGTCTGGCGGGCATAGCGCATGCCGGTCCGGTCTCCCTGTTGCCGGAATTCACGATAACGCGCATCGATCGTGCGCAGTGATTCGGCGGCCTCGCGCAGGGTGTTCGGGAAGGCGAGTCCGGCGAACATCTCCTCGTACTTGTCGAGCAGATGGCCCATCCGCAGGACGTGGTCGAGGCGGACCGGCAGCTGCTCATCGAGCAGGACGCGGGCGATCTCCCCCGGCGAGAGCAGGCCGCCCTCGCCAAAGGCGTCCAGGAGCCCGTCCTGGATGATCCGAATCTCCCGCTCGGTCACCTCCCCCATCGCCTCGCGGTCATAGATCTCGAGGACCATCTCTTGTCTTGTTCTTGCGCCCATAAACCGACACCCTAGCCCTGACTGAAGGCCAATCCCTTCGATTCTAAATCTAATGTCCTGTCAAGCGGATGTAAACAGGTCATTATCTAAATGGGACAGGTGGGACAGGTGGGACCGGTGGGACCGGTGGGACAAGTGGGACCGGTGGGACAGGCAGAATGACTGCCCCTGCTCTCCGGTGCAAAATGGCGATTGAGGTGACTATGCAAAAGCCCTGGCAAAAAGGATGAGTCAGGACGCTCTAACTCGACGCTTCCCGCCGCGCTCGTCTATAATTCCCAACGATGCTTAAACTATTTGGTCACCGAGGGGTTTGGTTAAAAACGACGCTCGTCTTTCTGGTCGAGACGGCGATCATCTTCTCGGTAGTCATTGTCGGGATCCGGATCCGCTTCCACGATCGTTATGATGACATCCTCTTTGTCCAGCGTGGAGTCTACAAGATCGCCCTGACGACCCTGGTCTCCCAGTTTATCTTCTACCTCTTCTCCCTCTACGACATCTCGAAACCGCGCCTCCGACGGGAACTGCTGACCGATCTCTTCCAGGCCGTCGGCACGGTGATCGTCATCTTTGGGCTGATCTTCACCCTTCGTCCGACCCTTCTGCTCGGCTATCTCGATCCGCTCGAGGATCGGGGGATGACCCGTTATGGGAGCGGCGTGACGCTGCTCTCGATGCTTCTTGCCCTGACGCTTATGATCTGCTGGAGGTTGATGATCCACTGGGTCATGCGCCATCCCCGGCTGGGCGAGCGTTTGTTGATCGTCGGCACGGACAAGCTGGCCCGCGACGTCGCGCAGGAGGCGATGCTCCGCCTCGATCTCGGCTACAAGGTGGTCGGTTTTGTCACCGAGAGTCCGGATCGTCCGACCAATAAGCTGCTCAAGCCGCCCGTCCTCGGGAATGTGCGCGAACTCTCGCGGATGGTTGATCTCCATTCCATCGATCGGGTCGTCGTCGCGCTCGAGGATCGACGCGGCCATCTGCCGGTCGATCAGCTGCTCAAGATTCGTCTCGAGGGGCGGGCGGTGATCGAGGAGGGCACCTCGCTCTACGAGAAGCTGACCGGCAAGATCAGCGTCCAGATGCTCCGTCCAAGCTGGCTCATCTTCTCGGGGGGAGGGAAGCGGACGACCTTCTGGAATAGCCTCCGGAGAATCTTCAACGTGCTGCTCGCGCTGAGCGGGCTGATCCTCGCGTTTCCGGTCATGCTCCTTGCCGCCCTGGCGATCAGGCTCGATTCACGCGGCCCGATCTTCTACATTCAGGAGCGGGTAGGGCGGCACGGCCAGCTCTTTCACATCATCAAGTTCCGTTCGATGCGCGTCGATGCCGAGAGTGATGGTCTGCCGCAATGGGCGCAGACCGACGATCCACGGGTGACCCGGGTCGGGCGATTCATGCGCAAGACGCGCATCGATGAGATCCCCCAGTTCATCAATGTTCTGCGCGGAGAGATGAGCTTTGTCGGGCCCCGGGCGGAACGGCCCTTCTTTGTCGAGCAGCTCTCGTGCCAGATCCCCTACTATGAGCAGCGCCACCTCGTCGAGCCGGGACTGACCGGCTGGGCCCAGGTCAACTACGGTTATGGATCGTCGGTTGAAGATGCGTTGCAGAAGCTGCAGTATGACCTCTACTACATCAAGAATGTCTCACTTCTCTTCGATCTCTGGATCATTCTGAAATCGATCCGGATCGTTCTCTTCGGATATGGGAGGTAGCGTCGCCATGGACGATCTCTTGAGCTATCGTGACCAGTTTCCGATTCTCGGTCAGTCGGTCTATCTGATCAACCATTCACTTGGCGCGATGCCGGCGCGCACGGCGGAGCGGCTGCGCGAGTATGGCGAGACGTGGGCCAGACGGGGGATTCGCGCCTGGGAGGAGGGCTGGTGGGAGATGCCGGTGACGACCGGCAACAAGCTGGCGCTGCTTATGGGGGCTCCGCCGGGGTCGGTCGTCATGCATCAGAACGTCTCGGTCTGCCAGTCGCTCATCCTCTCCTGTTTCGATCTGCGTGGGCCGCGGAACCGGATCGTCTATGAGTCACTCAACTTTCCGTCGGTCAAGTATGTCTATGAGCAGCACGCCCGCCAGGCCGGAGCGGAGATCGTTGAAGTCCCGAGCGAGGATGGGATCACGGTCGAGACGGAACGACTGCTTGCGGCGATCGATGAGCGGACGCTGCTCGTCCCGATCTCGCACGTCATCTTTCGCAGCGCCGCGATTCAGGATGTGGCGGCCATCGTCGAGAAGGCCCACCGAGTGGGTGCGCTGGTGGTGCTCGACGTCTACCAGTCGGTCGGGACGGTTCCATTCAGTCTGACTGAGCTGGGCGTCGATTTTGCGACGGGTGGCTCAGTGAAATGGCTCTGCGGCGGGCCGGGAGCCGGATTCCTCTATGTGCGTCCGGACCTCGTCCAGCAGTTCGCTCCCGCGGCGACCGGTTGGGCGGCCCATCGCCAGCCATTCGCCTTTGCCGAGACCATGGACTATGCGGCGGACCATCACCGCTTCCTGACCGGCACTCCGGCCGTTCCCGCGCTCTATGCTGCGGAGAGCGGCTATGATCTGCTCAACGAGATCGGCGTGGCCCGTGTCCGCGCCAAGTCGCAGCGCCAGACCTCACGGTTGATCGAACTGGCCGACGCCCGGGGCTGGCGGGTCAACTCGCCACGTGATCCGGAGCAGCGCGGCGGATCAGTGATCATCGATCTGCCCAATGGCGCGGCGATCGTCCGTGAACTGGCCCGTCGGGACATCCTGGTCGACTATCGACCCGGCGCGGGAATTCGCCTTGGACCGCACTACTTCAACACCGACGAGGAGCTGGAGATTGTCGTCAGTGAGATCGATCAGATCGTCGCCAGCGGAGCCGCGCCGGCTCGCCTGACGAGGGAGGCATGATGCGTTTCATCTGTTTGCTGCTCCTCGCCGGATTGCTGGTCAGCGATCCCCCCCAGGAGCGGGACCGCCAGGCTGATCGAAGAAGCAACACCACGAAAAAAATCGCACCAGGAGGAGAGCGTATGGAGGAGAAGATTGTCAGGACCGATGAGGAGTGGCGGCGTCAGCTTACTCCCGAGCAGTACTACATTCTGCGTCAGAAGGGCACCGAGCGGGCGTTTACCGGTGAGTACTGGAACAATCACGAGGATGGAACGTATCTCTGCGCCGCCTGTGAGCAGGAGCTCTTCGAGGCCGGCCACAAATACGATTCCGGCAGCGGCTGGCCGAGCTTCTGGAAGCCGGTCCGCAAGGAGGCCGTGACTGAGCACGATGACCTCACGCTCTTCATGCGCCGGGTTGAGCTGGTCTGCAGTCGCTGTGACTCTCATCTGGGCCACGTCTTCGAAGATGGGCCGGAGCCGACCGGCCTCCGCTACTGCATCAACTCGGCCTCCCTGAAGTTTGTCAGGAAGAGTCGTTAGGACCGGACGTGGCGGGGTAGCGGAACGATCAGGTCGGGGCGTCGCGAGGTTGGCGGACTGCTTCTCCCGATGCAGGGCTGCGCAGGTTTGACCTCGCGAAAATCGTCCTGTTATGATCAGGGTTTACTTCGGGTTGTCATTTAGTAATTGAGAGCAGCAGATTCAAGTATTCAAGGAGATCTATGTCAACAGCAGGGAACAGGACTTTCGCGATCATCAAACCGGATGCAGTGCGTGCCGGCAACATTGGGAACATCATTCAGCGGATCAACGACCATGGCTTCAAGATTCGAGCCATGAAGTTGATGCACATGACGAGAGAGGTCGCTGGAGGATTCTATGCCGTGCACCGTGAGCGCCCTTTCTTCGGTGAGTTGGTCGACTTCATGACGAGCGGGCCTTGCGTTGTCCTCGCGCTCGAGAAAGAGAATGCCGTCCAGGCGTGGCGTGATCTGATGGGACCGACCGATTCGACCAAGGCGCCCAAGGGCACGATCCGCGGCGACTTTGGCACCAGTGTCGGTGAGAACGCCAGCCACGGTTCCGACTCGGAGGAGAACGCGAAGATCGAGCTGAGCTACTTCTTCAACGCGACCGAGTTCTGCTAAACAGCGCTTTTCGGAGGGGCCGGATTGCATCCGGTCCCTTCACTTCCTTTGACCACCGTCCGCGACCTCCCCAAAAGGCCTGTCAGGCCTGCCCAACGCGAGTTGTTCCGCAGAGACAGAGAGATGAGCCTGCAGATTGGAAAAGGAATGATTGTGATTGGCGCGCTGCTGCTGATCGTGGGGCTGCTCCTGACGGCCGGGGTCAATCTTTCGTGGCTGCGTCCGGGACGCCTGCCGGGTGATTTCGTCTGGACCAACGCGAGCGGCTCGTTCCGGATCTACTTTCCCCTGGCCACCTCGCTGCTTTTGAGCTTACTTCTGACCCTCCTCTTTAAACTATTCCGAAATTGAGTGATATGTCGATTCTCGAAGCGGTCAATGTGACGCGTGAGTACCGGATGAAGGCCGAGACGGTGCGGGCGCTCAATGGCGTGACCGTGCAGATTGAACCCGCGGAGTTTGTGGCGATCATCGGCACCTCTGGTTCGGGCAAGTCGACGCTTCTCAACCTCTTTGGTGGTCTCGACCGGCCGACGACCGGTGAGATTCGTTTCGATGGGCGCAGTCTGGCCGGCGCGACCTCGCGTGAGATGTCGCGTTACCGGCTCGAATCGGTCGGGATGATCTTCCAGAGCTTCAACCTCATCCCGACCATGACCGCCCGTGAGAATGTCGCCCTCGCGCTGGCCTTTGCCGGCGTGGGGCGTGACGAACGGCTGAACCGGGCCGCGCAGCTGCTCGCCCGGGTTGGCTTGCAGAACCGGCTCGATCATCTCCCGACCGAGCTGTCGGGGGGAGAGCAGCAGCGGGTCTCGATTGCCCGGGCGATTGCCAATCATCCGCGCGTGTTACTCGCCGATGAGCCGACCGGCAACCTCGACAGCCGGCGGGCGGCGGAGATCCTCGACATCCTCGCCGGGATGCGCGATACCGATCGCCGGACGATCGTGCTGGTGACCCACGATGAGCAACAGGCTGTGCGCCACGCCGACCGGATCATTCGCCTTCGCGATGGGCTGGTTGAGGAATAGATCATGAACTTTACCGACATCATCGCGCTGGCCCTCCGCAATCTCCGCCAGGCAAAAGTGCGCACCATTCTGACAATGCTCGGGGTGATCATCGGCGTGGGGGCCATCGTGACCATGGTCAGTTTTGGCATCGGGCTGCAGCAGAATCTGCTGCGCGACGCCTTTGCGCGCATCGATCTCTTCACCTCGATCACCATCATTGGTCCGGGAGCCGACACCCTGCTTGCGCTGAGTGATAACCGGGCCGGACGCGACGGCCGCGACGAAGAGAATGGTGCCGCCGCTGCGCCGCCCCCGGCCCGTCTTCTCGACGAGGCCGCGCTGGCTGAGCTACGCGCCATTCCCGGGGTTCGTTACGTGCAGCCGCAGATCATCTACCAGGGCATCGTCCGGTTTGATGGTCGGACGCGCCGGATCGGGATTGGCGGCGCCCCCCAGGCGCCGGAAGAGCTTGAATACAATCCGCGATTCACCGATCTGCTGGCCGGTCGCCATCTGCAACCAGCCCCGGCGACACCGGCTGGGGCTGCCGCCCCGGGCGAGATCGTCATCACCGAGCGGTTCCTCGCGAACATGCGGCGCAAGCCGGGAAGCCCCCGCCAGGGAGGCGGACCCTTTCGACCCGCTCCGCTCAAATCAGAGGATGAGCGCCGCCGCGAGGCGGCGGAAGTGATCGGGCAGGAGTTGACGCTGCTCACCCTCCCCGGCACTCCGGCCAATAACGATAACCAGTCGGTCTTTGGAATTCCATTGCCCAGCGATGCCCGTCCCGCCACTGCGGCCAATACTCCCAATACACAAGGTTATCAGGAACGGGTCTACCGCATTGTCGGAGTCCTGCGGACGGGTGACGGAATCGATTTCATGCCGGGTGGAAATGCCCTCGTCTGGCTCCCTTTTGCCGAGGTCGAGCAGCTTCGGGAGCTGCAGGGGGATCCACTCCGTCAACTCGGGGAGATGATCGCCGGTGAGTCGGGATACCAGAATGTCGAGCTGCGCGTCGCTGACCTCGCTCGCGTCGAGTCGGTTCGCGAGGAGCTGCGTCGCCGCGGCTTCAACTTCTTCAGCCTCAGCAACCAGCTTGAGGAGGTCAAACGAGTCTTCCTGATCGTCAACGCAAGCCTCGCCCTGATTGGCGGGCTGGCGCTTCTCGTCGCCTCGTTTGGAATTTCGAATACCATGATCATGTCGATCCGCGAGCGAACGCGCGAGATCGGCATTATGAAGGCGATTGGGGGTTCTGATGGCGAGATTATGCGGATCTTCTTCGTCGAGGCTGGGCTGATCGGCCTGGCGGGCGGGGTGATCGGTCTCTGCGCCGGCTGGGGAGTCGACCGGATTGCCAACCTGCTTGCCAATCGATGGATTGCCCGGCAGGCGGGCCAGGGGCTGCGCCAGATCGACTTCTTCTCGATCCCCTGGTACCTCGCCGCTGGCGCGATTCTCTTTGCCCTGCTGGTCAGTCTGATTGCGGCGATCTATCCTGCCCGCCACGCGGCGCGGGTCGATCCGGTCGTTGCCCTGCGGTAAGGTCGCTCATCCGGACCCCTTTCTTCCCAGCTCGGCCATCAGAAAGAAGCTCCCGTCGGTGACCACCTCGTCGCCTGCCGCCAGCCCGTTCAGCACCTGCACGAAACCATCCTGCTCGGCGCCCAGAAGCAGTCGCCGAACCTGGAACCGCCCGGAGCCGACCGGCACAAAAGCGATCCGGTCGTTGCCGAGGTTCTGGATGGCGGCGCGTGGGATGACGAGCTGCTCCTCGCTCCCGCCCGCACTCCCAGCGCTGGCCGATCTGATCGCCACATCGACGAACATTCCCAGCCGGAGCTGCTGATCCTGGTTGCCAAGCTCGATCCGGACCCGCGCCGTGCGGGTTGTCTCATCGATCCGCGGATCGATGTAGGAGATGCGCCCCGACCACTCTCTGCCTGGCCAGGCGCTGGTGGTCACCGCGACAGCCCGACCTGTCTGCAGAACGCTGAAGTCCTTCTCATAGACATTGGCGATCACCCAGACCGTCGAGAGATCGGTAAGGGTGAAGAGCCGGTCGCGCATGCTCAGGTTCTGCCCAACATTGACATCCCGCGTGGTGACGATCCCGCCCGCCGGGGCATGCACCGGAACCTCCGAGCGGACCTGCGTCGAACTCTTCAGCCGCTGGATCTCCTGGTCGTTCAGTCCGTAGAGGATCATCCGCTCCCGGAGCGCCGCGTGCTCGGCGTGGTGTTCACGAAGCCGCGAGTTGACCTCCTCCAGCTCCTGGCGGCTGACCGCGCCAAGATTGGCCAGCTTCTCGAATCGCTTCGCCTGGTTGGCGTGAAATTGCAGGTTGGCCTCGACCGTCAGGTACTTCATCTGCGCCTCGGCCAGCTCCGCGCTGTAGATCGTGGCGAGGACCTGTCCCTCCCTGACCCGGTCACCCAGCTGGACCCTGACGCTTGTCACGCGCCCCTCGACCAGCGGCATGATCGGCGTTTCACGATAGGCGTTGGGCTGAACCGTGGCCGTCGTCCGCAGCGTTGGCTCGAGTCGCCGGGTGGAGATCGGCGCGGTTTTGATGCCGGCCCGCTCGATCATCTCCGGCGAGATGACCAGGTCGGCGGGCAGGTTACTCGCCACCGGGCTGCTCGCGACCTTTGGAACCGGTCTTCCGGCTGTCTCCGTCGGTCCCTGCGGCCGCCGCCAGAGACCGAAAGCGAGCACGCCGATCAAGATCAGACTGATGGTCAACGCGACGATCAATCCTCTTTTGAGTCGCGGACCGGAACCCGAATTCTCATCATAGTTGAGCATTTTGTCTCTCCTCAATCTTCAGTTGCTGAGTCTGCCTTCATGGCCTGCACTGGAGGCATTGGCCCCGACGGTCCTGGCGCTCACGGCGCGGGCCAGTTCAATGCGGGCCACGAGCAGCTCCCTCCGCGCCATGGTCAGTTCCATCCGCAGCTCGCTGAGGCGACGCTGCTCGGCGAGCAGATCGGTCAGCCGGGCGTGGCCAAGCTCAAAGCTGGCCTGGACGATGCGGTAGTTCTTCTCCTGCGATTCGACCAGCTGGTTGTTGAAGGTCTGCAGGACCCGCGTTGCGCCGTTGATCTTCTCGATGGCCGCGCGGACTTCCCGGTAGATTATCGACTGGATGAACTCACGCCGCAGCCTGGCTTCACTGCGCATCGCGACCGCCGCCTCGATGTTGCCCTGGTTACGATTGCGGACCGGAAGCGTGATGTTGACCCCGCCCCGGATCATTCCGTTGGTCATCCCGATTGGGTAGAGCTGGTTCGGTGTCGTCGGGGTCGGCGGATGGGCAATTGCCGTCGCACTGCCCCCATCAAACGGGCTCAGCGGCTGCTCCAGCGGCAGATTGGGCGGATTGGGCTCCAGCTCGACCGGGGTGGCGATGCCCGCCGGCGGATACTGGCCCATCTGCGGGAAGCGCCAGCGTTGCCAGCCAAGTTCAGCAAAGACGCTCAAATCAAAACGACCTTCGGCGCGCGCCATGGCGATCATCGCTTCACCAACCTCTTCGCCGGCGATCGCCGCGCGGAGGTCGGGACGATTCCGGAGCCCTTCAGCCAGCCAGTTTGTGGCTGGCCCACTATTTGCTGGCAAGGTTGTCGGGGCATTGGCCTCTTCCGCGGCGGGCGGCAGCGAGGGCAGCGCCCCGTCGATCGTCAGCCGGGTCGATTCAGGGAGCCCCAGTAACCCCTTCAGCTCTTCACTCAGGCCGGCCAGACGCCCTTCGAGACTGTTCACCCGCGCCTCGCTGCGGCGCAACTCGATCAGCTGCATGTTCGCTTCAATCTGCGCACTGATCCCCTCCGCTACCCGCGCGCCAACCAGCCGCTGCAGCTCACGGTTAAAGTCGACAATCTGTTGGCTCAAGGCAAGATTTTCCCGCGTCTCGAGAACCTCGGCGAACTTCAGCCTGATCTCCGCCGCCAGCATCCGCTCCCGATCGGCGACCTCCTGGCGCTTCAGTTCCAGCTCCCGCTCGGCGAGCTGGATCCGCCGTTCACGCCGCCCTGGTTCGAGGGGAAGGGTCACCCCGACCACCCCATTCTGCATGCCGGTGTCGGTGAAGCTGGCCAGCCCTGAACTCTCGATCATCGGGTTGGCCTTCAGCCCCGCCTGCCGCAGCCGTCCCGTCGCGGCGCGAATCTGTTCCCGATCGGCGGCGATTCCCTTGTGGTTCTCAAGTCCGTACCTGACCGCCGCCTCGATGTCCAGCGTCAGCCCCCGCTCCTCCTGTGCCGTCGCCGGGCTGGTCAGAAGGAGCGGAAGCACGATCACCAAAGATAGTTTCCAAGTCGTTGCTCTCATTCAATCTCTCCCTTCTCCACTCTCACCAGCTGTCGTTCACGGAGCCAGAGGAAGATGACCGGAGTGACAATCAGCACGTGAATCAGCGAGCTGACCATTCCCCCGAGGACCGGCGTGGCCAGCGGTTTCATGACCTCCGCCCCGGCGCGCGTCGACCACATGATGGGGACCAGACTGGCGATCGTTGTCGCGACAGTCATAAACTTGGGGCGCAGGCGCAGCAGCGCCCCAGCTGTGACGGCCTCGCGCAGATCTTCGCGGGTCATGGCTCGTCCGGCCTCCACGCACTCGCGCCGGCGCTTCGCGACGGCTTCTTCGAGATAGATGACCATGACCACCCCGGTCTGCACGGCGGTTCCAAAGAGGGCGATGAACCCGACCCAGACGGCCACCGAGACGTTATATCCCAGCGCATAGAGCAGGTAGACGCCCCCGGTCAGCGCAAATGGCACGGCCAGCAGGACGTGCGCCGCTTCGAGCACCGAACGATAGGTCATAAAGAGCAGGATGAAGATGATGAAGAGCACGACCGGGACGACAATCTGCAGCCGCTCTTTGGCCCGGATCTGGTTCTCGTACTGGCCGCTCCACTGGAAGAAGTATCCGGCCGGCAGGGGAACGCTGGCCGCGATGAGCTCCTTTGCCTCATCGACAAACCCTCCGATATCCCGCCCCCGCACATTCAGAAGCACCGTGGCCCGCAGCAGTCCGTTCTCACTTGAGATCATGAACGGGCCATTCTCGAGGTCGAGGCGGGCCAGGGAGCTCAGCGGAATCTGCTGTGATCCGACCAGCACCCGGCCAATCTCCGCCGGATCGCTTCTGAACTCGGGTGAATATCGAACCCGGACCGGGAAGCGTTCCCGCCCCTCGATGGTCATGGTCAGATTGGTCTCCCCGACCGCCTTCTCGATCGCCTCCTGGATCTCTCCGACGCCGACCCCGAAGCGCGCCGCCGCCGGGCGATCGATGCGAATGTTGAGGTAGGGCGCGCCGGCAATCTGCTCCGGGTAGACATCACTCGCTCCCGGAATGCCGCGCAAGACCTCGGCCGCCTTCGCCGCCCGTTCTTCGAGGACCTTCAGATCGCTTCCGAAGATCTTCAATCCCACTTCGGTCCGGATGCCGGTGGCGAGCATGTCGATGCGGTTGCGGATCGGCTGGGTCCAGATGTTGGTCACTCCGGGCAAACTCACCGCGGCATCGAGCTCGGTCACCAGCCGCTCCGGCGTCATCCCCGCACGCCACTGCTCACGCGGCTTGAGGTGGATCACGGTCTCGATCATGTTGGTTGGCGATGGATCGGTCGAGGTCTCGGCCCGTCCGGGTTTACCTACCGCCCAGGCCACCTCCGGAAAATTGCTGATGATCTGATCCTGCCGTTTGGTGATCTCGAGCGCCTGGGGCAGCGAGATGCTCGTGTCGGTCACTGGCATAAAGAGCAGGTCGCCCTCGTCCAGGGGCGGCATGAACTCGCGGCCCATGATATGCATCCGGTCGATCAGCGGACCGATCAGTGGCAGATTGGCCCGCCGCGTTGCCGGCAGCCAGGTCGAGGTCGTCACCAGCAGCACGGCGATCCCAAAGAGTCCCCCCGCAATCCCAAGCGTCGCCCCCCGGTGGTGCAAGGCCCAGCTGAGGGTCGGCCGGTAGAGGCGTTGCAGCACCCTCATGAATCGGTTGTCCTCTTCCCGGTGAAACTTGCCTCCCAGCAGCAGGGTGCAGAGGACCGGCACCAGCGTGATCGAGATCAATGTCGCCCCGATCATCGCAAATGTCTTCGTGAAGGCGAGCGGATGAAAGAGCTTGCCCTCCTGCCCGGTCAGCGCGAAGACGGGAATAAAGGCGAGGACAATGATCGCCATCGAGAAGAAGACCGGTCGCCCAACCAGTTTTGTCGCCTCCCGGACCGTCTCCAGCACCAGGGCCCGGTCGCGCGGATCGACCTTCCGCTGCTCAAGATAACGGAAGCAGTTCTCGGTCACGACAATCCCCGCATCGACCAGCACCCCGATCGCAATCGCAATCCCGGCCAATGACATGAGGTTCGATGAGATCCCGCCATACCGCATCATCAGGAAGGAGACGAGAATCGAGAGCGGCAGCGGCAGCGTGACGATCAGGATCGACCGGAAATGGAAGAGAA
>JBEAVZ010000177.1:0-4727 GCA_041160645.1 Acidobacteriota bacterium | reverse complement strand
GAATCAGGTCGGGCTTGCCGGTCGACCAGGCCAGTTCGCCTGACTCGGCGCGGAGCTCACCCGGATAGTCCCGCTCCTCGCCTTTCGGAACTCCTCCCTCGATCCAGGAGATGAGCTGGTCCTGCTCGCGCGGCGCGAGCAGGTAGTCGTGCCTGAAGTGGCCATAGCCTTTGACCACCTGATGGGGGGCCATGCGGCGGTTGAGGATCTCCTCCTTGATCGCCTTCGCCCACGGACGGGCTTCGGCATAGGTCAGCAGCGGCAGGTCATACTTGATGCCCTGGGGGCTGTGGCAGTCGAGGCAATGCTCACGCAGGATACGCACCACCTCGCGGTTGAAGGTGATCCGGGTGGTGATCGGAACGTGTGAACCGACCCGCGCTCCGGTCACGAGGAACCCCGCGAGGAGGATGGTCAGCAGTGCCGTCAGACGGGTCGCGCGTGGTTGGCTTAACAAGATAATCCTTTACTCGACCGCTACTCAGCCGGAGCTTCGCCGTCGCTGCCCGGTGAGGACGATTTTCCAGCCCCGACCGATCCGGTCGTGCGGCGATATTCATCATACAGCTGCTGCATGACATCAGAGAAGGTCCAGTTGGGATCGCGCGCCGGATCTTCAGCCATAAGCCGGTCAAACTCGGCGTAGGCCCGCTCGCGTGCCCAGGCAAAGAAGCGGGTCAGTTCGGGGCTGGTCTCGATCATTCGATTATCCTCATTGACTTGTCATAAGCTGGCCACAGGTCACAAGCAGGCCACAGGCGGCCCCGGCGGGCCGCGCGGACGACTTTCTCTGGTCGTCGTAGTGTGGCGCCGCGAGGCAGATTGTTCAGAAGTCAGATTTTGAGATCTCGGACGGCAGCTGTCAAACCAGCTGGGAGATCCGATTTTGCGTTGGTGGGCCTGATAGGCCTGATAGGCCTGATAGGACTGAGAAGACCAGTAGGACCAGTAGAGCCGGGAAGACCCGTCAGACCGCCTGGATCGATCTGATAAAAAATCCTATTGGTCCTGGCCCGAGCCGTGGCGTCGTGACCCGGATTGCTGTTGACAGAACTACAGAAGAGGGTAAACTCACGACCTAACCATTTTTTTCGAAGATCCGGAAGCTGTACACCCAAATAGGTGCGTTCTGCGCTTTGGACAATACTGTCCGGCAGGCCTCTCCGGAGAACCACGGTGAATCACGGAACCGGGAAACAGACACCATTATCTGTCTTGAATATGAAAAACACGATCACGACGACCATTCTCTCATTGCTGACAATCGCCATTCTCTGCGGTCCGGCTACCGCACAAACGGGTGGAGTCAACCCGGAAGCCCGACTCAAAGAGCTTGGAATCAAGTTGAAGACGCCGCCGCCGCCATCGGCCAACTTTATCGGAGCGGTGCGGGTTGGCAATCTCGTCTTCCTCTCCGGGCAGGGACCTTTGAAGGAGGATGGGACCTATCTGACCGGCAAGGTCGGAAAGGAGTTCAATCTCGAAGAGGCGAAATATGCGGCGAGGTTGACCGGGATCAGCCTGCTCGAATCCCTGCGGGCTGAAGTGGGTGATCTCAATAAAGTAAAACGAATTGTCAAGGTGCTGGGGATGGTCAATGCGGTGCCGGAATTTGACAAACACTCGCAGGTCATCAATGGATTTTCGGACCTCATGGTCGAAGTCTTTGGCGAGAATGGCCGGCACGCCCGTTCGGCGGTTGGCTTGGGATCATTGCCGCGCAACATCCCGGTCGAGATCGAGATGATCGTCGAACTGAAGAATTGAGCAACGCCCCGGCGGGGCGCTGAGATAAACAAGGAGAGATGGCCATGAAACGTCGCGAGCTTATCAGGTATCTGTCTGCGGCCCCCCTCGCGGGAGGACTCACCTTTCAGCCCTTGTCAGCGCCCGCGGAGCCCTCCGCGGCCGGAGGGGAGCGCGACCTGATCAGAGAGTTGGGTCTCAAGACCTTCATCAACGCTGCCTGCGTCTGCACCTCCCTGACGGCTTCGCTCATGCCGCCCGAGGTGACTCAGGCGATCACCAGGGGGGCCGAGGAGTTTGTCCTTCTGAACGACGTGCTCGACAAGGTGGGGGCCCGGATCGCCGAGCTCTGCCGGGCCGAGGCGGCGACGGTGACCGCTGGCTGCTGGTCGGCGCTGGTGCAGGGGCTGGCCGGGTCATGACCGGCATGGACCGCCAGAAGGTGATGCAACTTCCGAATGTCGCGGGCATGCGCTCGGAGGTGATCATGCAAAAGGCGCACGCGACTGGTTACCACCAGGCCCTGACCAATACCGGCGCCAGCATCGTCCTGGTCGAGACCCGGGAAGAGGTTGAGGCGGCGATCAGCGACAAGACGGCCATGCTCTGGTTTTTGAACCGCGAGCTGAATAAGGGGAAGCTCAACTATGCGGAGTGGGTGGCCCTCGGCCGGAAGCACCGCATCCCGACCATGATCGATATCGCCTCTGACGCCCATCCGGTCGACAATCTCTGGAAGTTCAACGAGATGGGGTTTGACCTCGTGGCCATCTCCGGCGGAAAGGCGATGCGGGGGCCCCAGAGCACGGGCATCCTTATGGGCCGGAAGGATCTCATTGCCGCGTCGCGTTTGAGCGCGCCGCCCAACAGCGGCATCTGCCGTGGCCACAAGGTGAACAAGGAAGAGATCCTCGCCATGTACGTCGCCCTCGAACGCCACTTGAAGATCGACCACGAGAAGGAGTGGAAGATGTGGGAGGCGAGCATGGCGGTGATCGTCAACGCCGTGAAGAGTCTCAAGGGGGTCAGCCCGGAGGTCTTCGTGCCGGAGATTGCCAACTACACCCCGACGCTCCATCTGACCTGGGATGAGCGGCTGATCAAAATGTCGGGTCAGGATCTGAAGCAGCGCTTATGGAATGGCAGTCCGGGGATCGAGGTCATGCTCGGGGGGACGATGGGAACCAAAAAGGGAGGGATCGAGCTCTCCGTCTGGCAGCTCAAACCCGGGCAGGAGCGGATCATCGCCGCGCGGGTGCGGGAAGAGCTGGTCAAGGCCGCGGTCAACCCCGCTGCGAGCTGAGCTGATGAAGAAGAGGATTCTCCCCCTGCTATTGCTTGCCGTGTCGCTGACCTGCCTCGTGGTCTCCCTCTGGTTGGCGGCAACCGGCAGGCTGCCCAGCGCAGGTCCCGCGGTGATCGCCTTCCTTCTCCTTCTCGCGCTCAGCTTGAGGGGCTTTCCGCCGCTGCGGGGGCTGACCTTCACCACCACCATCCTCGCCGTAGTCGCCACCGCCCTCTACTATCCGCAATACTTTCGGGAGTATGGCGGCTTTGAGTTGGCGACGCTGATCACACCCTTGATCCAGTTGATCATGTTTGGGATGGGCTGTTCGATGGGGTGGCAGGATTTCATCGCCCTCGCCCGCGCGCCAAAGGCGGTCATGGTCGGGGTGATCGCCCAGTACACGATCATGCCGCTGCTCGGTTTTGCGCTGGCCACGCTGACCAACTTTTCGGCCGAGGTGTCGGCGGGCATCATTCTGCTCGGGTGTGCCCCGACCTCGGTGACGGCCAGCGTCATGTGCTACCTGGCGCGGGCCAATGTCGTCCTCGCCATCACGATTACCTCGCTGACCACGCTGCTCGCGCCACTCTTCATTCCACTGCTTATGAAAGCGCTGGCGGGAGGATTCATTGCGATCGATGTCTTCGAGATGATGTGGGGCATCGTCAAGATGGTCTTCATCCCGATTGGGGCGGGGCTGATCTTCAACAAATTTCTGCACGGGCGGGCGAGGTGGCTCGATGAGGCGATGCCACTGGTCTCGATGTTCGGCGTGGCCCTCATCGTCGCGATCATCATCGCTGCCGGCCGGGAGAGCATTCTCAACATCGGTCTGGCCCTGATCATCGTCGTCTTCCTGCTGATTCTGCTCGGCTTCTTCTTTGGTTACTGGCTCGCCCGACTCTTCAGGCTCCCCGAGATCGATTGCCGGACAATCTCGATCACCACCGGCACCCAGAATGCGGGGCTGGTCTCGGGGATCGCCAAGGTCATGGGAAAGATTGCCACCGTCGGGCTGGCCACCGCGGTCTGTGGTCCGATTATGGGCTTTTCGTCATCGGTTCTGGCCTCATACTGGAACAGCCACCGCCCCCCGCAAGAGGCGCTCCCCGGAAGTGGCGAAGAGTTGACGCCGCCAGTCGGCTGATCCCCCCACTCCGCACAGGAATGATCCAAGCTCATGCCATTCAGAGTCGCCCTCATGGGCATCTATCACGAGTCGAATACCTTTGTCCCATCGGCAACCACCGGGGAGGACTTCCGGCGCGGCCAGTATTTGTCCGGCGCGGCGATCAGAGCGGAGTATCAGGAGGCCTACCACGAGATCGGGGGGATGCTCGAGGTGCTGGATCGGGAGGGAATAGAGGTGCTGCCAATCCTCTATGCCTCGGCCACCCCGGGCGGAACGATCACCGCCGCGACATCTGACCAGCTGCTGGCCGACCTCTGCGCCGGGCTGGAAAAAGTTCTGCCGGTTGATGCGTGTCTCGTCGTCCCCCACGGCGCCGCCGTCGCGGAAGAGTTTCGCGATCTCGATGGCCACTGGTTGGGTGAGGTGCGGAAGATGGTTGGTGAGGCGATTCCGATCATTGGGACCCTCGATCTGCACGCCAACGTCAGTCAGCAGATGGTCGCGGCGACCAACGCGCTCGTCGCCTACCGGGAGAATCCGCATGTCGATATGCGGCAGCGG
>JBEAVZ010000095.1:0-11695 GCA_041160645.1 Acidobacteriota bacterium | reverse complement strand
AGAATGACTCATCATTAATAAATTTGCCCATCGATCCCTTGCCGGCTCGCATATTGCCGGTGATGGTGCGAATATCGTCGGAGATCAAGTTGAGGTTGGTGACGGCCGTCTGGGCGGCGTTGATGATGTCCCCGACGCTCTTCTGGGCGACGCTGTTGATGTAATCACCATCCTTGATCGCGGTTCCGGCGCCAGTACCGGGAGTGATGTCGATGACATTGTCGCCAAGGACTCCGGCGCCTTTCAACACCGCAAGCGAATCGGTTCTGATCCGCTCGATAGCCGGACGGCCATCGAGGCGGCCATCAATCTCCATGAAGATCTCGATGTTGGTCTGGGATGCCACATCCTTGGGAATATCGCTACCAAAGTTGATCGCCCGCACGCTGCCGACCTTCTTGCCGGAGAGGCGGACTTCAGCGCCTTCGCGCAATCCATCGACACTGGCCATGCGCGTTTTGACGGTCGTCGTCGTGTTCATTCCCGGCAGTTTCAGATCACCACTGATCGTGAAGACGATAAAGATGAGAATGACGAGGCTGACGACGACGAGAATACCGACGCGCAACTCGGACAGACTGGCTTGCTTACTCTTGGGCATCAATTTCTCCTTCTGGCACTCGCCGTCATCAAGTGAAGAACTTCTGAATATAAGGATTCGATGATTCGCGGATCTCCTCATCCGTTCCGCTGAAGATAATATGGCCTTCCTTGAGCATGATGAACCGGGTGTTGATCAGGCAGAGACGTTCACCTTCTTGCTCAAAGATCAGGTTTCCAAGGTCATCCCGCACCACATATTCACGAGCAAGAACCTCGATATCCTGGATGCGGTGGGTGACGAAGATCGATGAGACCTCCTCGAGATCCCGCAACTTGAGCGCCAGCTCGCAGATCGTCCGCGCGGTGATCGGATCGAGTCCGGCGGTCGGCTCATCATAAAAGATGATCTTTGGATTGCCAACGAGGGCCCGCGCAATGCCAACGCGCCGCCGCATTCCCCCCGAAAGTTCGTTGGGCATCTTGTAGACGGCGTCTTCCAGGTCGACAAACCGGAGCATGCGCATGACGACGGGTTCAATCTGCTCCTCGGTCACGCCTTGTTCCCGCAGTCGATAGGAGACATTGTCGTAGACGTTGAGGCTGTCGAAGAGGGCCCCCTCCTGGAAGACCATCCCGATCTTGCTGCGGATAGCCATCATCTGCTCTTCAGAGCGGTTGGTGATCTCTTCGCCATCGATGAAGATCTGTCCGGAATCAGGCTTGATCAGGCCAAGGGCAAGTCGGAGGATGGTCGACTTGCCGGTACCCGATCCGCCCATGACGATCTTCGATTCACCGTGCCGAACGGCGAAGCTGACCCGATCGAGGATGACCCGGTCTCCAAAGGCAAGCGATACCTGCCTGAATTCGATGGCGTTGTGGTACACAGTCCCCATCCAGTTAGTTTGGCTGCAAGAGCAGCGAGATGATGATCTTCGAAAGCAGAAAGTCGGAGGCGATGACGAGGATCGAGGCGGCGACGACCGACTGGGTCGTTGCCCGGCCCACTCCAACCGTGCCGCCAGTGGTGCTCAGCCCCTTGTAGCAACCGACCAGCGCAATGATAAAACCGAAGACGGTCGGCTTGATGAGCCCTCCGATCAGCTCGTTGAAGTCGACGGCGTCACGGGCCGAGGCGAGATAGACCGAGGCCGGTTGATGGAGCAGCGTGACCGAGATGAGCAGGCCGCCCAGTGTCCCGACGAGATCACAGATGATCGTCAGCGCCGGGGCCATGACCACGAGGGCAATGATCCGCGGAGCGACCAGTTTCTTGATCGGATCGGTGCCGAGAGCGCGCATCGCGTCGATCTGTTCACTGACCAGCATCGAGCCAAGCTCCGCGGCAATGCCCGAGCCGACGCGTCCGGCGAGCATCAGACAGGTCAGGACAGGGCCCAGTTCACGGATCAGACTGGTCGTGACGAGCTGTCCGGTCACCGTCTGCACGCCAAACTTCTGCAGGGTGTTGGCCGTATTGAGGGCCAGAACCATGCCGGTAAAGGTGCCGGTGAGAAGGACAATAGCCAGACTGCCAAAGCCGAGGATATCCATCTGCCGGATCACTTCACTCCCATAGCGGGGAGATTTGGCGAGGCTGCGGACGGTTCGGCCGACCAGCAGGGTCAGTTCCTGAGTTTGATAGATGACGTTAATCAGTAGATTCATCGATCAAGGGAGAATGCCGTTATCGACTGCCTTCGAATCAGAGAGGACTGGAAATCACTGGAACGGAAGGCGCTCCGTTCCGACTCTCACTTTTCAGAACAAGATATCATCCTTTTTTTACCAATGGAGGTCAAGGCGGAAAAGGAGTGCGGGGCCGCAACGATTGAGCGCCCCCGGTCAACTATTTCTGAACCTGGCGGGTCAGCCATTCGATGGCCCGCAGAACCTGGCGGTCACTCTGGAGGAGGAACTGTTCGGCGATCTCCGTGCCATAAGCGGTGCCGATCATCTCGGCCCGGATCTGTCGTTCGACATAGTCACGCTGCTCCTCGATGAGTGGCTGACCTAGCTGCCATTCGGGATGGATCTGGACGAAATCACGAAAGAGTCGCCGCACGACGGTGGTTATCTGGTACTCCTGACCGCGCAACTGGTAGTAGAAATCGGCCTCTCTGACCTCCCATTCGACCAGATTGGGAATGAGACCGGCGCTGGCCTGACGGGCAAACTGGAAGCAGGCGTCGCGAAGATCGACCAGCACCTCATCGCTTCTGACGCGCAGATCGGGACGAATTCCCCCGGTCGAAGGCGCCGCAACGGGGCGCATCAAACGACGTGAGCGCTCGTAATCATAGATGCTCACGTCACTGTAGGAACGCTGGATTGAACGCCCCCGGGGAGTAAAGTAGCGGGCGGTGGTCAGAACAAGTCCGGTCCCGCCGCGCAACCGGTAGACGGTCTGGACGAGCCCCTTCCCAAAACTCTGTTCACCGATGATCTTCGCCCGCCGATAGTCCTGCAAAGCTCCGGCGAAGATCTCTGAGGCGGAGGCGGTGCCCTCATCGATGAGCAGCGCGAGGGGCATGGTCTCAGGGAGCTGATTTTCAGAGACATAGCTCCGCTGGGGAACGCGCCCCTCCCGACCACGAATCGAGACGATCTCGTTGCCGGGAGGGAGAAAGATCTCGGAGACCTGGATGGCCTGCTTGAGCAGGCCGCCGGGATTGCGCCGGAGATCGATCAGCAGTCGCTCCATACCCTGAGCTTTCAGAGCCGCCATCGCCTGGCGCAGCTCGGTCGAGGTCTCCTGGTTGAACCCCCCGGTGAGATTGATGTACCCGATGCCCGGCCTGATCAGAAAATAGTGGCGCACCGAGGGGTAAGGAACCTCGTCGCGGTCGATCCGGAAGGTCTGCCGACGGCTGACTCCGGCGCGTTCGATGGTGATCTCGACGGAGGAGCCGGGGTCAGTGCGCATCCGACTGCGCCAGGTTGACTCAGACCAGTCGATGGTCGACTCCCGATCGACCTCGACGATCGCGTCACCGTACTTGATCCCGGCCCGGTGGGCCGGTTTGCCGGGCGTCACTCCAACCACGTAGATGCCATTGTGACGCTGGCTGATAATCGCTCCTATACCGTAGTACCTACTGTTCTGCTCATTCTGCATGTTGGTGAAATCAGTAGGATTATAAAAGTTGGAGTGTGGATCGAGCGTGTGGAGCATGCGGTTGATCGACTTCCCGGTCATGCCTTCCCAGTCGGGGGTCTCAAAGTATTCCGTCTCGAGGATATCGACCAGGCGGACAAAGGATTTGACGACTGGGTTTTCAGCGATACTGTTGCCGGGGGGATCGGGAACGGGCACGCCCTGGTAGAGTCTTCCGCCAATGGCGGCGCAGAGAATGAGGAGTGGCCCCACCCATCTGGTCACCCGTCTGGCCACCCGTCTGGCCACCCGTCTGGCCACCCGTCTGGAGAGTCGGCGCCGCCCACGGTTGAGCGCGTGAAGAAAAGTTTGCCAGGTTTGACCTATCGTCTTCGATCTCAACATTTGATACCAAAAGATCAGGATCAGTCTTGCCGCCGCGAGAAGATGAGCATCACCAATCCACCGGCAAGAACGCCCCAGACGAGTGGAGTTGCCGGAACTCCACCGGCGAGAGTCCAACCAGTCCAATTGGGACGATTGGCCAACTCGAGCACGAGGGTCAGTCCGGTCGACACCAGGATCGAGAGAAGGGCGCTCCGCGCGTTGACTCGCGACAGATAGAGACCGGCGACGATCGGCAAGAGGAGTGCGGCGGTGAGCAGGGTGTAGAAGATGGTCAGGGCGGCGACGACCGTCTTGAGGTAGATGGCCAGCAGGGCGCCGCCAGCCCCGCAGAGAAGCGCCACCAGCCGGGTCACCCGCATGAGACGGCGATCGTCAGCCGCGGGGTCGAAGCGCAGCTGGTAGAGATCACGGACCACCGAGGTGCTCAGCATAAAGATGACGGCGTCGGCCGTGCTCACCTCAGCGGCAAAGAGCGCTCCTAGCAGGAGCCCGCCGAGCCAGAGCGGCAGAGCTTCGATGAGCAGGGTTGGCATCGCCAGTTCACGATTGGCCAGCTCAGGATATCGGACAAAGGCAAGCAGCCCGAACAATACCGGAACAATGGCAAAGCCGAGCAAGACCAGCGCATTCAGCCCAACTCCGCGGCGGACCTCAGCGGCGCTGCGCGCGCCAAAGATCTTCTGCAGCAGTCCCGGGGAGATGATGAAGGAGGGCGCCAACATAATCAGATAGCGCCACCACGTGCTGGCGCCGCGCCCGGCCAGGTTGAGATGCTCGACTGGATCGCGGAGTTCGACAGCCGTGCGGAGCGCGCTCCAGCCGCCGCTGTCAATGAGAAGCCAGGCCAGCGCGCCGCCAAAACCGACCAACTTGATCGCCAGTTGCAGCAGATTGACCCGGGCCGTTCCGGCAAGTCCGCCGGCGGCCGAATAGATGGTCGCGACAAGCGCTCCGATCAGGCATCCGAGTGGCTTGCGAATCCCTACCGTCACCTCGAGGATCCAGGCGATGGCCATCAATTGACCCGCGAGAATCGCCAGTGAACCGGCCCAGAGCAGAACCGCCACCAGACTGCGCACCCGCCGGTCATAGCGGAATTCGAGATAGTCGCCGACCGTGTAGAGATTATGGCGCTGGGCGACCTCCCAGATTCGCGGCCCGACGGTCAGGGCAAGAATGAGCGAACCGATTCCGGCCGATCCAACCCACCAGAAGGCGGCGAGACCATCGCGATACCCGAGGCCGGTTGCCCCGACCGTTGATCCGGCTCCGATGTTGGCGGCGAGAAGGGTCGCAAAGAGGAGGGTGGCGCTGAGATCGCGCCGGGCGACGTAAAAGTCACTGCTGGTCTGGACTTTCCGTGCCGACACCATGCCGAGGACGATCATGAGCAGGGCGTAACCGGCGAGAATGAGCAGGTAGATCATTGGGCTCCATTCGACATTGGCGCCGTGTCGATCTCGCCCGCGGCCGGCAGACCGGGCAAGCCCCTCGCGGCAGTGACCGCCTGCAGTACCGTCCGGGCGACCACCTCGGCGGCGAGAGCGCCGATCAGCGTCACATTGGACGTCCCGGAATGACGCCCGGTGGCGAGAGCGAAGAGCGCGTCACCATCGTACTGGGTATGGATTGGATTGATCACCCGCGCCAGTCCGGCCTGGGCCATCATGGCGACCCGTTTCGCCTCAACCTTGGTGAGGCGGGCATTGGTGGCAATCACGCCGATCGTCGTCGCCTTGCCGCCGAGCAGAATCGGCAGGCTCTCTCCCTCTTCAATCGCGCGGAGCGAGCCAAGCAGCCGCCGCCCATCGCGGGTCCGGACGCCAGCCAGAATCTTCCCCTGGCGGGGATCGACGACATCCCCAACCGCATTGACGGCAATGACGGCGCCAATAACCAACCCGTCCGCCATCCGCAGCGACGCCGTGCCCAGCCCACCCTTCATCGCCCGGGCCGCTCCAAAGAGCTTGCCGACGGTCGCTCCGGCTCCGGCGCCAACATTTCCGGTCAGGATCGGACCATTGCTCGCCGCACGGCAGGCGAGATAGCCGGCGGCCGCGTCCGGTCTGATCCGTCCGTCACCCAGCTCCAGATCATAGAGCACCGCCGCCGGCACAATTGGAACGCGCCCTCCGGCCGTTTCAAAACCACGTCCGGTCTCTTCAAGATATTTGACCACTCCGCCAACGACATCGAGCCCAAAGGCACTTCCCCCGGCGAGGACGACCGCATCGATCCGGTCGACGAGATTGACCGGGTCGAGCAGGTCGGTCTCCCGCGTTCCCGGAGCCGCCCCGCGCACATCGACGCCGGCCACCGCGCCGTCATCACAGAGAACGACGGTACATCCTGTCGGACGCCGTGGGCTGGTAAAATGGCCAACCCGCAGACCAGGGACATCGGTGATGCCCTTCCCTTCCCGCATCTGCCGCTCTTCAATATTGGAGAGATTCGCCAATGCCCCTCCCGGGATTGTCGCCGCCAGTCCAAGCCGAAGTAGCTCGCGCCTGCTCATCCTGCCATCGATCATCGTCGCCATCCTCTCCCGGCGGCTCCTCCACCCCGGGCTCTTGCTCACCCGACTGAGCTTTGACGCAAAAAGGCGGTGCCGATCGACTCGTCGCACCGCCTCTCCGTGATCACCAGGGTCAGTGGCCGACCCCTTCTCGATTTGACCAGCCCCCGGCCAGTCTCAGCTGATCGTTCAACCGCGCCCTTCCCAGCCGATCTGCTTTAGCTGACCGTCAATGACGATCACCGGGACGGTCGGATCGTTGTTCGAATAACTGAGCATCTCCCGCCGGTAGATTGGATTTTCCTGCGCGTTACGCTCTTCGAACTCGATCCCCGCAGCGGTGTACCACCCGCGCGCCTTCGCACAGTATGGACATCCGGGCTTGGTGTAGATGATGACCTGACTCATCGATCCTCCGGCAGTCTGCTGACGAGCTATCTCTTCTCGAACGGCGCCCAGGTCTGGTCGACCGGTCCGACATACTCCGAACGCGGACGAATCAACTTGTTGTTATGGTACTGCTCGAGAACGTGGGCCGTCCATCCGGAGATCCGGCTGACTGCGAAGATCGGGGTGAAGAGATCGATCGCAATCCCCATCATGTAATACGTGGAGGCCGAATAGAAATCGACATTGGCCCGGATCGCCTTGTTCCGCTTGTTCATCTCCTCGATGACGATCTCCTCGATCCGCTTCGACATGTCGAACCAGCGGGTCGAACCAAGCACCTTGCCAACCTCCTCGGACATCCGGCGCAGATGGGTCGCCCGCGGATCCTCGGTGCGGTAGACCGCGTGGCCGATCCCCATGATCTTCTCTCCCTTGGCGAACTTCTCCGCCACGTAGGAGTCGACATTCTCGAGCGAACCGACCTCAAAGAGCATCCGCATCACCGCCTCGTTGGCTCCGCCGTGGAGAGGCCCGGAGAGGGCGCCAATCGCCGAGGTGATCGCCGCATAGAGGTCAGCCAGCGTCCCGGCAGTCACGCGCGCGGCAAAGGTCGAGGCATTGAATTCGTGGTCGGCGTGGAGAATCAGGGCGATGTCGAAGGCGCGCGTCTCAACCTCGCTCGGCACCTTGCCGGTCAGCATGTAGAGGAAATTAGCGGCATGGCTGAGATCGGCCCGGGGGGCGACCGGCTCCTGGCCATTGCGAATCCGGTCGATCGCCGCCACCAGCGTCGCACACTGGGCAGTCATCCGCAGCGCCTTCCGGTGGTTGGCTTCGAGTGATGAGTCATGCCGATCCGGATCGTACGCCGAGAGGGCTGAGAAGCCGGTTCGCAGCGCATCCATCGGCACGATATTCTTCGGAAAGGTCCGGATCAGGTCGAGCACGCCATTCGGCAACTCACGGTTGGCGCGCAGCGCGGCGTCGAACTTCTCCAACTCGTCACGCTTTGGCAGGCGCGTGTTCCAGAGAAGGAAGACCGTCTCCTCAAACGTCGAATTTACAGCCAGGTCGTGAATGTTGTACCCGGCATAGACGAGAATTCCCTTGTCACCATCGATGTAACAGATATTGCTGGGCGAGGCAACGACATCGCGTAGGCCTTCACTTTTGGCGGAGCTGGTCGGTGTTGTCATGGCTATTAGGTCCTAATGTGCTGCTTCAAGGGTCACGGCCTGCCGTGACACAGCTGTCTCAATATCATGAGTATTCCAGATTATTTTTGCGGCAACGGCAATTATTCCGCGATCAAGTCGATTCAATGCAAGTTGGTCCCGTGCAAAATACCAACAGATCACAATAACCGGACAGGTGTTGGGGAGACGCGTCGAACGAGCGCCTGGATCCGGTGATCTCTATATTTTGTAGAAGAACATCTTCGCTCGCCGGTCAAAGATAACAAACGACATTTCCCGCTGTCAAAAGATTACCTGTCCATCGGCGGCTTGCGCCGCATTATCCAATCATCACAGTTGTTCAGGCCAGCTCTTGCTCCGCCCGGCGCGTGCCGGAACGGGGAGGGCGAGGCGGTTGAAACTGGTCAATGATTGAACCTGAGCGGGTTGGGAATAAAAAAACCCAGCCGCTGGCAGAGGTTCTCCACCAAGGGCTGGGCTTCGGTACTTGAGCTGACCGCGGAAGCAGACCGCCGCCCTCAGGCCTTTGGCTTGGGCGCCGGCAGAGCGGTCGCGACCACTTCCGATTCGAATCCACAACGGGCGTGCGCACCATCGCAGAATGGTTTGTTGTTGCTCGCTCCACAACGGCAGAGGCCGATCACTGTGCGTCCAGCGAGATCAAACTTGCCGCCAGCGGCGTCATAGATCTCGATATCGCCCTCAATGCGCAGTGAGCCGTTCTTGTTGACAGTTATCTTCGTCGCCATCAGACACCTCACTTCAGATTAATTGAACAAGACGGGCCAGGCGCCGGAGCGCCCGCCCGGGCTGGGCTAAGCGCCCTTCTTCGAAGCCTTCAAGGGGTTGATCGGGCGTGGAGAACGCTCTTTGGCCAACTGGTCAGCATAGGCCTTGCAGTCGTGATTGTCGGACTTGTCCTTAAGCCAACCATCGACATCGATCGAATGGTGCAGCGACGCAAAGATCGGAAACTTCTGGTTGCACTTCGGGCAATACACGTTATACCTTTTTACAGTAGCCATAGTTAGTCAACTCCCAATACTTTTCAGATCTGGTTGGCCGGTTTGCTGGCCAATGGGCCCGGTCGAACTTGCCGGGTTGAACTTGCCGAGTTTGGCACTCCAGCCTATTCACCTATTCACCTATTCACCTATTTACTTTTTCACTTTCACTTGTGCCTGTCAACTCATGAACAAAGCGTGGAGTATACAATACGGTGGGTCAGTAAATCAACGCACGTTGACCCATCGCTGCTCCTTCTGCGACAGGATGGTCGCGTCGATGACCTCCTGGCAGTGGAGTCCATCGAGAAACGTGGCGGCGTGGGCAATCTCGGTCCGCCCTTCGCGGAGGGCCTGCACCGTCTCACGGGCGAGGTGGTAGAAGGAGCGGGACCAGATATTGTCCGGAATGATCGAGATGCCGCGCGCGCGGTCGACGAGTGACATGTCCTCGAACTGGTGGTTGTAGCCGATCGCCCCGATGAGGGTCTCATCACCATCCATGACCAGCGTGCCATTACTGCCAACCGCGGTGATCTGGTTCTTGCCGCCGCTGGCGTAAAGGGCCGAGAGAACGATCACCCCGTGGGAAGTCCGGCCATGCTGGGGCGCGAAACGGATGAGCAACGAACAGTAGTCATCGGTCTCATTGGGGCGATTCTCTCCCGAGACCGGATCTTTGCGGGTCGGAATCATGGTCGCCACCGTGCTTGAGACGGCTTCGATCTCACCGAAGAGCCAGCGCACCGCGTCGATGGCGTGCGAGCCAAGCGCGCCGAGCAGCCCGCCTCCTGCCGCTTGCTGCGACCACCAGTTCCAGGGACGCTGGGCGGAGTGGCGAAAACCAGAGGAGATATTGACGATGACGTGGTGAAGATCGCCAAGGAAGCCGGCGTCGACCAGCTCCTTCATCCGTCGCCAGGTGGGATTGAAACGGAGTTCGTGATCGATGATCGCCAACTGACCAGGATGGGCCGCGGCGCTTTCCTGCATCTGACGAGCCTCTCCGGCGTTCATGGCCATCGGCTTCTCGCAGATGACGTGCTTGCCGGCCTCGAGCGCCGCCAGCGTCATCCGGTGGTGATGGAGGGGTGGGGCCGAGACGACGACCAGCGAGACTTCGGGGATGCTCAGAAGCTGCTCGGACGATTCGCAGGCGTGGGGGATCGAGTACTCCTCAGCCGTCTTCAAAGCATTATCGTAACGGGCGCTGCAGACCGCCACCAGCTCCGCACCTTCGCAGACCTGAAAAGCAGGCGCTTGCGAACTCCGTGCAAAGCCGGTCCCGATCAGTCCAATTCCTATCTTTGCATCCTTCATTGCTGTTTTGACCAGACTCTTCGACCCAGACTCTTCGCGCCTTCCGCACAATTATACGGATGGCGCGGACCCGACCGGTCCGTTGCTCAGACTCAATCGGAAAACACATTCTAGCACTCCGGTTTTGGATTTCGGAATGAGGATTCGACCGGAATGACAAATATCCGCTCATCGGCTCGCCCGGGCCCCATCGAGAGACCGCACCGCGGCCCGCCCGAAAAGAAAAGAGATCGAGTGGGGGCGGACGTCAGCGGGAACGCTGTCGGGACAGTTCGGCGGCGAGACAGATCGCGGCAACCATGCTCGACTCATCGGCGATCCCCTGGCCGGCAATATCGAACGCGGTCCCGTGATCGACGGAGGTCCGAATGATGGGGAGACCGAGCGTGACGTTGACCGCCTCGCCAAACGAGAAACATTTAACGGGAATCAGGCCCTGGTCGTGGTAACAGGAGATGACCAGATCGAACTCACCCCGCGCGGCCCTGACAAAGATCGTGTCGCCCGGAAACGGCCCACCGACGTCGATCCCCGCGTCCCGGCAGCTGGCGATCGCCGGAACCATCTCCCGCTGCTCCTCGTCACCAAAGAGGCCCCCTTCGCCGGCGTGGGGATTGATGCCGGCGAGGGCGATCCGCGGATGTTCGATGCCATAACGCCGCAGTTCCCGATCGACGAGGCGGATCAGTCGCTCCAGATCAGCGCGTCGAACTAGCCCGGGCACCCTCGCGAGCGGGACGTGGGTGGTGAGCAGCGCGACCCGTAGTCGCGGGGCGATGAAGGTCATCGCGTAGTCATCACATCCGGTGAGGTGGGCCAGGAATTCAGTATGACCGGGGAATTGGATGCCAGCCATGGCGAGGGAGGTCTTGCTGATGGGGGCGGTGGCCATGGCCTCGAGACGACCGGCGAGGCATCCTTCGACGGCCGTGACGATCGCCGCCGCCGCGCGGCGGCCGGCCAGTGGCTGCTCGCGGCCCATCTCGATCGGTTCGCGGCTCGGCTCGCCAGAGCCAGGGGGCCAACTATAGTCTGGTTCGAGGATCAACGGCGCCTCGAGCAGATCTGGCGCCGTGGCGGCGGGGGCAAGGATTCGCAGCTCCCGGGTGAAACCACTCCGGGTCGCCCACTCGCGAAGAGGCTGCGGGTCGCCGATCAGGACCGGGCGGCACACTGCGAGGACCTCGGGTCGGATTGCCGCACGCGTCGCGATCTCCGGACC
>JBEAVZ010000087.1:0-5449 GCA_041160645.1 Acidobacteriota bacterium | reverse complement strand
CATTATAGATGCTATTAAAATAATCATGCACGTCTTATGCAATACCTATCCAGATTTATTCCAATGCTAAAGGAGAGGAGCCTTCAGCCCAGCGCCATTTTGGAGCTGGGACTATGGAGTGTGGGCACGATGGTCCTGCTCGTCAGTCTGACGTTATTTCTTCTTCGTCACTATGATTACAAACTCTACGAGGGGCCATACGAGATAACCAAAATCGTCCCGGAAGGATCATTTGGATACGTCGGGATCCTTGATCACGATAAGTGGAGCTCGCATGAGCATCCATCCGACGCGCAGGTCCTCGAGAATGGTGAACCACTGAAGGGTAAACAGAACAGCATCCATAGTGATATTCGTCAGTTGGGTCTTGGTCGTTATTCATTTTGGCAGACATCCATCTATTTTTCGACCAGTGACAATAGTGATCCACGCACCAATGGCCGGAAGTACGAGATTCGGAAGCCGCTGTATATTCAGGAAAACCAGGTCTTCATCAGTTTTGCCATCAGTCTGCAGCTTCTTTTTGGCGCGGTCTTTTTTTCGATCTGGAAGAGACGCGGCACGCTCTCCCCGGCGCAGTTAACCAGGCTTCGTGTCGTGCCCTTGCTGATCGCCGGAGCGGTGATTGCCTTCTCCTTCGTCATCTACAAGGCGCGACTTTTCCCGGAAAAGCCGCAGTTTTTGTGGAAACGCGAGGCGCTGACCAATTTTCAACCGGAGCTTGGCAAGACCTTTCTGATCACCCGCGTGCCAGCCGAGGAGAGAAGAGATCAGACCATTTCGGTGGGCAAGATCACCGAGGATGGGTACCTGCTGGGTCCCGGGAACGCCCAGCACGACACTATTCGCCAGTCTGGTGGTGGGGCCTATTCGATCTGGAAGAACACCGTCTTCTTTTCATCCTCTGACGGGACCGATCCACGCACGAATGGTCGAAGTTATGTACTTTTCACGCCGCCGGCCCGGAATTTCTTGACGAAATGCCTGATCTTGCTGGCAGCGGTCAACTTGATGTTGCTGGTTATTCTTCCTTTCTTTACCTATCCGCAATTCAGGCGGCGTGGATGGCGCCATCACTCGATTTCGGTGCTGCTGCTGGTGCTGCAAGCCTATCTGATTCTGCCCTACAGCCTCCACTGTCAGCTGCGGACGTGGCTTTATCTGGAACGATTTGAGATGGCGCGGATCGAGTCGAGCAACCCGGCCATCGAGCTGGCCTGTGACGACGGAGGCCGCATCACCCGGCGCGTCGAGAATCTGCGCGAAGAGCTGGGCGGGGTCTTGCGCAGCAAAGCCCTGCGTGAACTCTTTGTTCGGATAACCGCCGGCGCGCAAACGGATACTGAAAGGCATCGGCGTGTTCTGAAGGCCATTCAGAATCTCTCGATTCACGGTACTTCCCCGGCCAACTATCCGAACGGAGTCGAGATTCAGGATCCACTTCTGCTGCTTGAACTAGGGAACATGTGGTGTGGGCAGACCGCTAAACTGGCGGTTGATCTGTTTGAGACCGGGGGATACGCGGGGCGACTCGTCCAGCTCGGTACTCACATTGTCGCCGAGATATTCTATGGCGGAAGCTGGCATTATCTTGACGCCGATCTCTTCGGAAACGGCGAGGTGGTACTGAAGGATAACGGCGAGATCCCGAGCATCGCTGAACTTGGCGATCCGGAACTGATGCGGCGGCTTGACGCCCTGGCCGCCTACCAGGAATCTCTGCTCTTCAATTGTCTTCAATTCGGCGTCGGGCTCCCATATCCTTCTTACTACTACTTCAGCAAGCAGGCCTATCAAAATCAGCCGGAGCGTCCCGGTTATCACCATAAGATAGCGCCCCCGGAGACCGCCGATCTGCTGATCTACTCGTACGGTTGGATGACCCTTCGTTTTGACGCTGATGAGTCGATCATTCGGGGAAGCTTTCCCCGCCAGGAGGCGCCAACAATCCCGTGGATCGAAGAGGTGGCGATCGATGACCGCGCCGGCAACATCCGTCTGGCGTTCAGATCGAAAGACCGTGATGAGGATCTGGTGCGCTACCGGGTCTTTGTATCAGAGCGGTCACGCGGCTGGAACTACGACCAATTTGGTGGCCGGAGCGATCTGCGTCGGTACCAGAGCCGCGTTGCCGACCGTTCGGCCAACCTTGTCGAGCAGGCATTTCAGCTTCCGCCCGACGACCTGGGTCAGCTGGTTGTTGACGCCGGGTCGCCAGCAGTGACCATCGAGCCACGGGGCAGGAAGACGGTCTATGTGACGGTCATGCCGGTCGACGCATACGGTGAGAGCGTTGGGAGGAAGATCTTTCCCTTCTCGAATGAACTGAAGATCGACCTGCACTGATCAGTGCCGATCGCCCCGCGGCAGCCAAGAGTGAGCGGCCGCGCTCCGGGTCTCCGGTGGCGGCGCCCCCGGAGACAATTGATCAGCAGGGTGGCGGGGCTATGTTGCCAGCCACCCTGCGGCCAGGTCGATGATTGGGCGAGGGGTGGAACGTCGATCTGAATTGATATATAGTCGAAAACTTGTATCGATTGCCCTCTGGTGGGTTTCCTATATGGTATGTGGTCAAAGGCCTTTGACCCTTGGTCGATATTTATTTTGCCCCACCAAACTTCTCCGTCAAAAAAGATCGAATCCTCGTCAGATGTGTGGAATAGCCGGGATCTACAATTTTGGTCAGCGGCCGGTTGACCGTCCGTTGCTGCAGCGGATGACCGAGTTGTTGGCGCATCGTGGGCCGGACGATTCCGGCCTCTTCATCGAAGGGGCGATCGGACTCGGCCACCGTCGGCTGTCGATCCTCGATCTTTCGCCCTCGGGCCACCAGCCGATGTGCGGCCATTCCGGCCGTGTCTGGATCAGCTACAATGGCGAGTGCTACAACCATCTCGAGCAGCGACCGGTGCTGGCTGAGCGGGGCCACCAGTTTCACTCCACCTCGGATACGGAGACCATTCTCGCCCTCTACGAAGAGTTCGGGCTCGATTTTCTGTCGAGAATCGATGGGATGTTTGCGCTGGCGATCTGGGATAGTCAGCGGAAGCGGTTGATCATTGCGCGGGACCGGCTCGGAATCAAGCCGCTCTATTTTACGGTCGACGGCCAGCGACTCGCCTTCGCCTCGGAGATGAAAGCGCTGCTGGCAGACGCCCGACTGGCAATGACGCTCGATCCGGAGGGGCTGGGAAGCTACCTCGAGCTGATGTCGATCCCCGATCCGCGGACGATTCTCAGCGGGGTCTCCAGACTGGAGCCGGGCCATTACCTGTTGATCGAGGACGGAAAGGTCGGCCAGCACCGTTACTGGGATGTTCCGGTCGAGGGGCGTCGGCTGGCAACGGACTTCGCGGCCGCCAGTCAGGCCTTCTCCGAGCTTTTTCAGGAGACAGTCGGTCGACATCTGCTGGCCGATGTGCCGGTCGGGGCTTTTCTGAGTGGCGGGATCGACTCGAGCGCCGTCGTCGCGGCCATGCGCGAACACTCGGCGGGACCAATCCACACCTTTTCGAGTACCTTCAAGGGGCAGACCGATTTTGATGAGAGTTCGCAGGCGGCGGCGATTGCCGGGCGTTTCAGGACGAACCATCATGAGATTGAACTGACCCCGCGGCTGGTCGAAGCGTTGCCGCGGATCGCCTGGCACGCCGATGAGCCATTGGCCATCTCCTCCGCGTTTGCGCTCTACTTCCTGGCCGAAGAGACCTCTCGAAAAGTACGGGTCGTGCTGACCGGCGATGGGGGTGATGAGGTCTTCGCAGGCTACCCGTGGCGCCACCTCAACTACGCCGCTCCGCCGGAGTGGCTTCCGGACCGCCTAATGAAGTCGGTTCGCCGGCTGAGTCGCCTCTTGCTCCCCGACCTCGCCGCAGAAGAGTCCCCTCTGGGTGGCCGACTGCGGGCCTGGCTCGACCCAGGGGAACGTTACGCACGGTCACTGCGCCTCTTCCCGTCCGGTGAACTCGACTCCCTGCTGGCGAATGATCTGCGCGTGGAGGTTCACCGCCACTGGAAGAGCAATCTGGTCGAAAGATACTTCAATCATCTCGGCGCAGCCGATCAGTTGACGCGTAAGCTCTATGCCGATCTGAAGACGACCCTCGTCAGCGAGATGCTGACCAAGGTCGATCGGATGACGATGGCCTTCGGACTCGAAGCACGGGTCCCATTTCTCGATCATCGGCTGGTGGAGTGGTCATTTGGACTGCCATCCGATTTCAAGATGAGGGAGGGTCTCGGTAAGGCGATCGTCCGGAAGGGGCTCGAGAACCAACTGCCCCACGATCTGCTCTATGCCCCGAAGCATGGCTTCAATGTACCGATGAAGGACTGGCTGACCGGACCATTGCGCAGCTTCGTGCGGGACAATCTGGCCGAGTCGGTCATCGCCCGCCGCGGAATCTTCAAACCGGCCGCAATCAGCCGGCTGATCGATCAGCTTGAGCAGGGCGACCAGCTCACCGCACACCGTATCCTCGCGGTGCTCATGCTTGAACTCTGGTTTCAGCAGTTTGTCGATCGTCGTGAAGCGCTGACGGCCCCCCAGCCGACGAGGATAGTTCAGCAAATGGCGGAGCGGAATGATGGCGAAGAATGATGCAGGCCGCCAGCTGACCATCTGCGGCATCGGCGCGTCGGCAAGCAGCCACGTCGTGAGCCGCCTGCGCTGCTTTGCAGCGCTTGGCCACCGCGTCTATCTGATCGATTCCGAGGACCGTCAGATTGAAGGGCTGGAGGTGATCGTCCCCCCGGTCCGGTTATGTCAGGAGAGCCGCGTCATCGCCGGGCTTGACCGGCTCAGTCGGCGGTGGCTCAGGCGACGGCTTCCCGGTCTGACTACGCTGAGCCTGTTGCTGTTGCCCCTCATCATTCGCCACCTCTCCGCCGACCTGGTTCATATTCATTATGCTTACAGTTATTGGGCCTGGATGGCGGCTACGCTGACCCGGCTCCCGATCGTCGTCAGTGTCATGGGCGGAGATATTCTTTTTGATGAACAGGGTCGTCCAACGGCGCGGGGGCGGCGTCTGACCCTTGCGCTGCTGGGCCGGGCGAGCCTCGTCACCGCCAAATCGGAGCATTTGCGCCACGAACTGATCCGGCTCGGCCTCGCCGAAGAGCGCACGATGACCCTAAAATGGGGAGTCGATCGGCAGCTCTTCCAGCGCCGTGAGACCTCTGAGTTGCGGCGCGATCTCGGCCTTGCTCCCAGCCAGCCGGTCATCTTTAGTCCGCGGATGATGCAGCCGTTTTATAATATCGAGCTGTTGATCGAAGCGATGCCGCACGTACTCGGTCAACACCCCGCGGCCGTGCTGCTCCTCTCCGAACACCAGGCCGACGCACAATACCGCCGCCAACTCGTCGCCCTCATTTCACGCCTCGACCTGACCAATAACGTCAAATTGATTGGCGACCTGAAACATGAGGAGATGGCCCTGTGGTA
>JBEAVZ010000066.1:0-3578 GCA_041160645.1 Acidobacteriota bacterium | reverse complement strand
GAAGCGAGTCCGGTGGTCCTCGTCGGCGCTCCGCGCCAGCCCAAACCGCGCGTCGCCCCGGACCCCAACTTCTCGACGCCCGGTCAGCCTCCCTTTCTGACCGAGACCTTCGAGAACAAGGTCGACTTCAGTCTCGATGTCGAGGTCAGTCCGACGGCGGCGGCCGGAACGACCAGGGTAATTCTGAAGGTCAATTTCCAGGCCTGCGACGACCACCAGTGCCTTCCGCCACGCACCCGTCCAGTCGAAGCCGAACTGGTCATCAGTGGCAATGCGGCCGCCGGTGGAGCCGTCTCGCGGGGAGGAGACCCGCTCCTCTCGATTCTCAATTCGGCCAATCAGGCCGGTAAAGCAGACTCTGGCGACGCGGAACTCCCGGGCAGTCAACCTGTTTCACCCGCATCCGCCGCCGCGCCGCTCGCCACACCAGCGGAGATGGCCGCGCCGGCGGCGGAGTCTGGCAATGCCGCCGGTGAACGGCGCGATGGACGTGACCGCGGACTGCTTGGCTATATACTCTTCGCGATGGGGGTCGGCTTCCTCTCGCTGCTCACGCCGTGCGTATTTCCAATGATCCCGATCACTGTCTCCTTCTTCACCAAGAAGGACGAGCGTTCGACGGGCGAGGCGGTCAAACAGGCCGTCATCTACTGCCTCGGCATCATTCTGACCTTTACCGGTCTGGGTCTGGCGCTCACCTTCATCGCCGGGCCGGCAGGCATCAATCGAGTCGCGGCGAGCCCGTGGATGAACATCTTTCTGACGACCCTCTTTGTCGTCTTCGCCCTCAATCTGTTTGGGCTCTTTGAGATTCAGATCCCGAGCCGTCTGCTCAACCGGCTCGATCAAAAGACACGTTCCGGCACGACGGTCGCTACCCTGCTGATGGGACTCACCTTCACCCTGACCTCCTTCACCTGCACCGCGGCGTTCGTCGGCACTGTGCTCGTGGCCGTCACCCAGGGTGAGTGGTTCTGGCCAGCCGTCGGCATGCTCTCCTTCTCGACAGCCTTTGCGCTGCCATTCTTTCTGCTGGCGCTCTTCCCGAAATACCTGCAGTCGCTCCCGCAATCGGGTGGGTGGCTCAACAGCGTCAAGGTGGTCATGGGCTTTCTGGAACTCGGGGCGGCCTTCAAATTCCTGAGCAACGTCGACCTGGTCTGGGGCTGGAACACCATCTCCCGCCCCCTCGTTCTCGCGGCCTGGATCGCCATCTGCGTCGTCGCCGCGCTCTACCTGCTCGGCAAGTTCCTGCTGCCACACGACTCCCCGGTCGCGCGGCTCGGTGTCGGGCGGATGCTCGCCGCCACCTTCTTCCTCGGACTGGCCTTCTATTTTCTGACGGGTCTGTTTGGCGGGAACCTTGGCGAGTGGGAGGCCATGCTTCCTCCTCCCCGCGAGACGACCACTCTCCAGCGTTCCGGCGAAAGTTCCGGCGCCGGCGCCACGGGCGCGACCAACTGGATCGAGGACTATGACGAGGCCCTCGCGGTGGCCGCCCGGGAGAAGCGCCCGCTCTTCATCAACTTTACCGGGGTGACCTGCACCAATTGTCGCTGGATGGAGAGCAACATGTTCACCCAACCCGAAGTGCAGCGTGAGCTGGCGGGTCTGGTCCGCGTCGAACTCTACACCGACCGCGAGACCCCGGCGGATGAACGAAACGGGCAACTGCAAGCCGAAAAGTTTCAGACCGTCGCGCTCCCGCTCTATGCGATAGTCGATCCATCCGGCAAAACCCTCGCCAGTTTTGCTGGCCTGACCCGCGACAAGACGGAGTTTGTCAGCTTTATCAGGCAGGGAGCGGCCCGGTACGCCGGCTCAAACTCCTTGTATTGATCGATTATCCGGGCTAGAATAGCCCTTTGTCCCCGTCTGGAGTTGCTCACTCTTTGAGCAGCCACACTACAATCTGCATTGGAGTTACTTGGCTATGCTACGGTTCTTCTCGAAATTCCAACGTTCACGCAACATTGTGCTGCTTTCATTCAGCCTTCTGCTACTGGTGGGTCTGGTGATCTTTTATATCCCGAACACTCCGCTCAATCCGGATGGTCAACCGGGGGCGACCACGGCAGAAGATGACGATGAGGTCGTGGCAGAGGTTGGATCAAAAGAGATTCTGATGCGCGAGTATCGATCCCAACTGCAGGCCATGGCCCTCCAGTATGGCCGTGGAAACAGTCTTCCCCTGCCGGCGCTGAAGAGTCTGGGACTCGACAAACAGGTTCTCGACAATCTGATCAACAACCGTCTCCTCCTCGACCAGGCAGAGACGCTCAACCTCTCGGGCACTGACCGGGAGATCGCCCAGACGATCCGCACCACCTTCGTCGACAATGAGGGCAAGTTTATCGGCGCCGATGAGTACAAGCGGCGGCTTCGCCTCCAGGGCACGGACATCGAAAAGTTCGAAGAGCTGGAGCGGAGCCGGATCACCGAGACCAAGGTTCGTGACTACATCACGACTGGTATTCACGTCTCCGATCGCGAGATCGAGCAGCGCTTCATCCAGAACAACACCAAGGTCGACGTCGTCTATGCCGTCTTCGACATCGAAAAGATCCGCAAGACCTACCAGCCGACGGAGCAGGATCTGCGGGCCTACTACGATGCACACCTGGCGGACTTCAAGGCCAACGATCCGACCCGTCAGGTCGACTACCTCTTCATCTCCACCGATGATGCGGCGAAGATCGTTCCCGTCTCCGACGATGAACTGCGCGCCGAGTATGAGAACAACAAGCAGTATGAGCTCCGCGCGAGCGTAATCCGACTCGATGTTCTGACGCCGGCCGATGAGGATCCGGTGCGGGCCAAGATCGAGGAGCTGAATCAGCGCGTCCGCGGCAGCAAGGACACGCCGGGCGAAGACTTCGCGACCGTTGCCCGCGGCAACTCCCAGGATCCGAGCAGCAGCAAGGGTGGAGACCTTGGCTGGATCAAGAAAGATCCGAACAAGACCTCCGACTGGAGACAGCGTCCCTATGCGAACGGACTCAAGGTTGGCACGATCGATGGCCCCTTCCGCGACGGTCGGAGCTGGTTCATCATGAAGGTCACCGAGGAGCGGGAGATCCCCTTCGAGCAGATGCGGCAGACGCTCCGCGCGACGGTCAGCAACAACAAGGCTTTCCAGAAGGCCTCGCAGCTGGCCGATCTCGCGTATGAGAAGTCGACCGAGTTCAACGATCTCTCGAAGGCGGCGGAGGTTCTCGCCAAAGAGCTCAAGGTGGCCCCGGCGACTCTGCTCAAATCGACCCCCTACTTCAAGGCCGGTGACCCGTTGCCGACCCTGGGCAAGGGAGCTGGATTTGCCAGCAACCCGGCTTTTGAGGAGGCCGTTTCAACCCTCAAAAAGGGTGAGATTGGCGACAAGGTGAGCATCCCGGGTGGCCAGGCGATTCCGCGGCTGGTCGATCAGATCGCCAACGGACAGCAACTGACCTTCGAGCAGGCCCGCAACCAGGTCGAAGACAAGCTGCGACGTGAGAAGGAGCCGGTCCTCGTCAAGACCCGCGCCGAGGAGTTGCTGGCCAAGGCCAAGTCTCCGGCCGAGCTGGAGACTTTGGCCAAGG
>JBEAVZ010000058.1:0-3913 GCA_041160645.1 Acidobacteriota bacterium | reverse complement strand
GATGATGTGGGCCAGGGTGACCAGCAGAATCTCCTCGATCAGCGCCCACTTCAGCGTGTCGGTCGCCCGATTGATCAACTCTGTCCGGTCATAGAATGGTTCAATCCGGACCCCGGGCGGCAGGCCAGTCTTCAACTCGGCAATCTTCTTCTTGACCCCATTGATCACCGTCAGCGTGTCCACCCCGTGGCGGGCCACCACGACCCCGCCAACCGTCTCCGCCCCGTTCCGATCGAGCGCCCCCTGCCGGAAGGCTCCCCCCAGGCTGACCGTCGCCACGTTCCGCACGTAGATCGGCGTCCCATTCCGTGTCGCGATGACCACGCTCGCGATGTCCTCAGGCTTCTCGATCAACCCAAGCCCGCGCACCACCGTCCACGTTCCATTGGCCTCGATGACATTGCCGCCAACATTGTTGTTGCTCCGCTCCACCGCCATGACCACCTCACTCAGCGGCAGATCATAGACACGGAGCTTGTGCGGATCGACATCGATCTGGTACTGCTGAACCCAGCCGCCGACACTCCCGACCTCGGCGACTCCCGGGACGCCGTTGAGCTGGTAGCGGACGAACCAGTCCTGAATCGACCGGAGTTCGATCAGACTGTGCCGGTCACTCTCGATCGTGTACCAGAAGACCTGGCCGACGCCGGTGGCGTCCGGCCCAAGGGTCGGTTTGACACCGGCTGGCAACGTCCCCCCGACGAGGGTCAACCTCTCCAGAACCCGCGTCCGCGCAAAGTAGAGGTCGATATCCTCCTCGAAGATCACGTTGATCATCGAGAAACCGAAGGCCGATTGCGAACGGACCACCTTCACTCCGGCCAGCCCCTGCAGGTTGACCGTCAACGGATAGGTCACCTGATCCTCGACCTCCTGTGGGCTGCGGCCCGCCCAGTCGGTGAAGACGATCACCTGATTTTCACTCAGATCGGGTATCGCATCGATCGGTGTCGTCTGCAATGCCCAGTAGCCCCATCCCGCCAGTCCGAGGTAGAGGACCAGCACCAGGAACCGATTACGCAATGAGAGATCGATCAGCTTCTCGATCATATGGAGATCTCCCTCTTGAGCCAGTGTAGCCAGTATAAATTGTTCGCCGACAAGTCTCTGCTCGCGGCATTACTTTGCATTGACGGTGAACTCCAGCTCCCCGCTTCCGGCGGGACCCTGATAGCTCAACTTCGACTGCCAGGTTCCCTTCATCTCCAGGGTCACCGCCCCACGATAGACTCCGGGCGTCGTCGTTGTCGTCAGTGTCGCGTCATTCCTCATGTAGGGCATCGAACCCATGGCCGGCATATCGAAGTAGAGGGTGATCGCCCCGACCTCGACCGGCTCTCCCTGGGCATTGCGGAAATCGAGCGTGAACTCGTTCGGCCCCTCGCTCAGGTAGCCTTTGCTGTTGCTCAATGATGCCGTCAGCCCGTTTCCGGGCGCCGCCACAATCTGCACTCCGGTCGGCCCTTCAACCGCAGGTTTCCCGCATCCACTCAGCATCAACAAACCCAGGATCAGCAGCAAAATTGTCCTCTTCATCTTAGTTTCTCCTCCAAATGCAGTTTGATGCCTACTTGATATCAATCTTTCCACCGACCATCTTCATCGAGCAGGTATACTCCAGTTGACCCGCTTTCAGTGGCGTAAATTCGATCACGACCGGCTGGTTGAGCGGCAAGTCACGCTTGATGTTGTACTTCTCCAGAATGATCTCCGTGGCACAGGTCGCCGCAAACTTGCGCACAAAGGTGAGTCGCGCCGGCACTCCCCGTCTGAGCTTGACCCGTTCCGGCTGATATCCCTTGTCAGTGAGGGTGATCGTCACCTCCTGAAGCTTGCCCCGGCGCTCACGCCCCTCGGCCAGCGGCGCCCACGCGCCAACGTGTATGCAGACGAGTAATAGGAAAACGATCCACATCGTTCGCATGATGAATAACTCCTGTCTTTTGCTATGAAATAAAATAGTCTCGCTCCCAATGGGCGAGCCACTGCCGACACTTAACGGTCAAGTGTGGTTTAGATCAGGAAGGCATGGTATCGGAGCCAGGTACCGCTACGATCCCGAACCGGGGGATTGGTCAGGGACAGATCTGTCTTGCCGCACTCTCCACTGGCAAGGGACTGCAGAGTCGGGACAATTCTGTTTGTTGAATGATCGAAGCCGGGGGATGCCGACTGAGGAGGTAATCCAACGGGGGTCGGTCGGGTGCGCTCATCGCATTTGCAGAACCGGGGTGTTGACCGGGTGGTTGACAGAGCTATTGACTGGCCAGCAGTAGTATCAAATTCGCTGGCAAATTCAGTGGCCATCCCGCCCATCGGGCACTCGCGTTCTTCCATACAGCAGGCCATCTCGGCATTCACCATCATCCCTGAACAGACAGAGGTGACCGTGCCCGCCGCCGGCAGGAGCGCGATAAAAACAGCCAGTATGGTTTTGATCAACTTCTCAGCCACAGACAGGAATCTAGCAGATTGGATTACGGGTGGTCAATCAGCTTTCCACGCGCTACCGCCAATTACGTATCAGCATGATATCGCTTAAGTTGTTGCTGATCGTCGTCACTGCGAATCGCTGCTCATCATCGGTGATCGAAAGTGACTGGGAGCCTGCCGCTATCCGTACATCGCTGGTCGCAAAGGTGGAGACTCTTCCGGTCAGTAGGTCGAGCCGGTCGATCTGCAATCCGGGACTCTTCCGTACTTCGTGAAAAAAGATTCCCCGCGCCCCGACGTACCAGTTGCGTTGGGCATAGAGACTGGCTGTCTCATTTACCAGCCAAGCCTGACCCGTCTGCAGATCGGTTCGCCACAGACGGTCGGTGTGATTGTAATAGAGGGTCTTTCCATCCCGGGTGATGGCTGGGTTCCGGGCGCCATTCTTTCCGACGTTTGTCACCGGAACGGCTGTCCCACCCTTCTCCGGAATCTTCCAGATCTGGTATATCGAGTGCGGGATGGCCCGATTTGAATTGAAGTAGATCCATCAGCCTGTTCGTCAGCCCGCAGAAAGGCGATGTAATGTCCGTCCGGAGACCATCTTGGCTCCCGATCCGCACGCGGGTGGGTCGTGATCCGGACCAGCTCGCTCTCAATTGTCTGCCGGACATAGATGTCCTCGTTGCCAAGTTGATCACCGTCCCAGCTAAACGCGATCAATTTTCCATCGGCGGTTAATGCCGGCGATCTCTCAACGCCGGGATAGGCGGTCAACGGTTGCGGAAATGAGTTGACCGCCGTCTCCCTGACCGAAATAGCGCGGCTGATCAGCCAGCCGCTGAAGACTGCCCCCGCGAGGGCCAGGGCGATTGCGAGGTAGACCATTTTACGGCGGCGTTCAAATGCCGCCCATTTGTCGATCTGCGCCACCGACGCTGCATCCAGCGACTCTGTTGAGACGCTCACCTCTTCCTGAAATTTATAACCGTGACCCGGGACCGTCACGATCAGCTTCGGATGACGTGTATCCTTTTCAATGAGCCGACGGAGATTCAATGAGCCGACGGAGAGCATGGATGTTGTTGGCAAGGTTCGCCTCCTCGACAAACTGATCCGGCCAGATCCGCTCGATGATCTCTTCCTTTGCCATCACCTGTCCGGCGTTTTCAACCAGCAGTAGCAGTATTTCGTAGCGCTTTCTGGTCAGCGGCACCGGCTTGCTCCCCCGGAGCAGCATCACGCTCGATGTTTCAAGTGTGTAGGGGCCAAAAATATATCTTTTGCTACTCTCGCTTCGCTCCATAAACTGCCTGTCCTTTGATGGTGTAGTGGCGAGATGGCACCGGGGCGGGGTCAGAACTCAACACGTTCCGCCGAGCAAATACCTGCGCCAAACACACAATTTGCGCTGGAAATATAAGCAAATCAAACAACAATTGAAACTTCTCCCGCCGGCCAGCCTTCAATTCCCCCC
>JBEAVZ010000552.1:0-7980 GCA_041160645.1 Acidobacteriota bacterium | reverse complement strand
GCTTGGCGACCTGACCACGACCAACATGCTGATTGGTCATAACCAGTCCATCCGGCGACACGATGCACCCGGTTCCACCGCCAGCGCCTTCGCTCAGACGGACCGTCGAGAGGCGCAGGTGGTCAAGCCACTTCTGATCCGGCTCAAAGCCATATCGCTCCTTCCATTGGCGGAGTGGCGGGGAGTCGAATGTCCACATCCCCTCGTCAGCAAGGACACCAGGAATCAATACAGCCGCCAATACAACCACCAATACAGCCACCAGGCCGGTCAGCAGCGCGAAGAGAATGCTCCGGCCGGAGCTGATCTTTCCTGCAATTGGTCTATGCATCGCCATCCTCCACGAATTCAGGATCCGCCGTTGGGAGTGTTTCAGCGAGGACGAGGGCGCTGTGGCCAGCGACCTCCATTCCCCAGTCATCGGACTCGTCAGCCCCCTCCACAATGCGCCGCAGGGGGACAAGACCAGCCCGGCATCCATCAACAAAGAGTTGCCAGTCGCCCGGCGGAAGGGGCAGCCTGACCGGACGCTGATTGGCATTGACCAGCACCAGCGCCCGCCGCCACGTGTCACGTCCCGTCACATCATTGATGATCCAGGCCAGACATCCGTGCGGAAGATGATAACCCGACCCCTCATCGAGAAAGACGACGGCCTCCCGCACCTCGGCCGCGGTCGCCAGACGAAAGAGTGGATGGGCGCGGCGCAGCGCGATCAATTCACGGTAGTATTGATAGAGATCGAAATTCTCCGCCTTCTCCCGCCAGCGGATCATGTTGACCGCGTCCGGCCGATTGTACGAGTTGTGATCACCCGCCTTGGTCCGGCGAAATGGCTGTCCGGTCTGGATGAAGGGAATCCCCTGGGCGGTCAAGAGCAGGACCGCCGCCAGCCTCGACATAGCCCGGCGATCATCCGGCGTCACCCGCGCATCGTCGATCGTACTGATGCTGATTCGATCCCACAGCGTATGGTTGTCGTGACACTCGACATAGTTGATCGACTCGAGTGGCGAGTCGGCAAAATCGTCGATTGCCCCGCGAATGCCGAGCCGCACCTGCTCGACACTGCGGCCCGACTGGATAAAGCCGGTGGCGCGGGCATCAAAGACATTGCCCTTCAAGGCGTCACGGAAATGGTCGTTGAAGACTGACCACCCCTGACCTCGCTGGCGCCCCTTATGAACAATCTCGATGGCCGATGAACCTCCTGCCCACGGCTCGCCGTAGATCAACAGGCCGGGATCGACCGCGTGGAGTTCACGGACGATCTGGCACAGAGTCTCATAGTCGATCAATCCCAGCAGATCGAACCGAAAACCATCGATGTGGTACTCGCGCACCCAGTAGAGAAGCGTGTCGATCAGATAGCGCCTGACCATGGGCGCCTCAGTGCGGAACTCATTGCCAACCCCGGAGCCATTCCAATAGGTGCCATCCGGGCGGACTCGATAGTAGTAGCCCGGGACAAGCCCGTCAAAACTGTAGACACGGTTCTCGCGGAGCGATTCAAAGGTATGGTTGAAGACCACGTCGAGCGTGACCCGAAGTCCGCTTCGATGGAGCGCATCGACCATCCGTTTGACCTCGGCGACGCGCCGCGCATCGTACCGCTCTGTCGCGTACCAGCCATCGGGAGAGTTGTGGTGGACCACATCGTAGCCCCAACCGTACTCATCCTCCGCCTCGTTGCTGTGGAACTCCATGATTGGCATCAACTGGACGACATTGACCCCGAGGTCGAGGAGGTGATCGAGTCCGGTGGCGATGTCCCGGCGGCCGCTCAGATGGGTCCCCCGTTCAGTCAGTCCAAGATATTTGCCGCGCCGCTGGATACCCGAATCAGGGTCGATGGTGAAGTCCCGCAGGTGCATCTCGTAGATGATCGCCTCGCTGAGCGGAAAGTCCGGGCGGGCAGCCACCGGAGTCCGATCGGCGACGACGATCCCCCGACCATCGTGGGAACTGACACAGCGGGCATAGGGATCAAGCAGTTCACGCTCGGGGTTGAAACGCGGATCATCCCCTTCGGCAGTGTAGGTGTACCACACTCCCTGCCAGTCACCGGAGAGGCTCGCCTCCCAGCACCCGTCATCCAGCCGCTCGAGGGCCACCCGCTTCGCACGGCCACCCGTGGGCGATCGATAGAGATTGAGCCGGACCCGCCGCGCCGTTGGCGCCCAGACCCGGAAGGTCGTCTGCAGGGATCCATAGATCGCCCCCAATTGGCGGGTCGAGACCAGGCCATCCGCGGGATGGGGAAGCTGGTTGAGGCTCTGAAAAGGGTGACCTATCGACATAATTCAGCCTCAGGTGGAACGGACCGGAACGTGGCGTGAAAGATGGCGGCCATAAGTCATGGTCATCTCCCCCAAACGCTGTCCGATCTCTGGCGTCAGCTGGGCCGCCTGATAACGCCAGGACCAGTTGCCAGATTCGCGCGAGGGCGTGTTCATCCGGGCCTCGGCTCCGAGACCGAGCAGATCCTGCAATGGAATGATGGCCAGATCGGCAACCGAGGCCAGGGCCAGCCTGATCAGGTCCCAGTTGATCTCCTGACCATCTGTCCCCAGATAGCGGAGCAGAAATGACCGTTCGTCGTCAAGCGCGGTCTGCGTGCGGGTCGTCGCGCCAGCGGCGCCGCCGCTGAACCACCCGACTGTCGTGTCATTGTCGTGCGTTCCGGTGTAGACCACCGAGTTTGGCTTGAAACGGTATGGCTTGAGGTGATCCGCTCCCGGATCACTGCTGAAGGCAAATTGCAGAATATGCATCCCGGGCAGATTGAACTGGTCACGCAGAGCCCGGACCTCGTCGGTGATCAGGCCAAGATCCTCGGCAATGATCGGCAGCTCTCCGAGAGCCGCCGCGATGGCGGCCAGGAAATCAGCTCCCGGCCCCGGCTCCCAGACGCCCCGGCGAGCCGTCGTCTCTCCGGCGGGAACCGACCAGTATTTCTCAAATCCCCGGAAATGGTCGAGCCGCACCAGATCGACCATGTCAGAGCCGACCGAATCCGCGAGATCCACCAACTGTAACCATCCTTCGCCATGAGATCCCAGCGGTAGAGCGGGTTTCCCCAGAGCTGCCCGTCGGCGCTGAAGTAGTCCGGCGGAACCCCGGCCACCAAGGTTGGGTGACCGAACTCATCAAGGTGATAGAGACCCCGATTCGCCCAGACATCGGCGCTGTCGTGCGCAACAAAGATCGGAATGTCACCGATGATCTGCACTCCACGCTCATTCGCGTACCGCGCCACCCCCATCCATTGACGATAGAAGATGTATTGCAGAAACCGCTGCTGGTCGATCGCCGCCGCATTCCGCTCCTGAAAATCGCGGAGGGCTGCCTGATCGCGATCGCGCAGGTCGGCCTCCCACCGTGTCCATTCCTGGCCGGCGTGCCGATCCTTGATCGATCGAAAGAGCGCGTAGTCGTCCAGCCACCACGCCGTCTGCGCACTGAACGACTCATAACCGCGTCGAAGATCCCCCTCACCCGCGTCGCCAGTCAGATTCCGGAATCTGGCATAGGCCAGCTCAAAGAGCCTCTGCTTGCACTCAATCACCGCTCCATAGTCGACGCAGTCAGACCGGTCAGAGACCCGTAACCGCACTTCCGCCAGCTCTTCCTGAGTCAACAGCCCTTCTCGACTCAACATCTCCGGACTGATCAGGAGGGGATTTCCGGCAAAGGCGGAGAAACACTGGTAGGGCGAATCCCCATATCCGGTCGGCCCCAGCGGCAGCACCTGCCAAAGACTCTGCCCACTCGCGACGAGGAGATCGACAAATTCATAAGCCGATGGTCCGAGATCGCCAATCCCGAAGGGACCCGGCAGTGATGTCGGATGGAGCAGGATTCCACTGGCGCGTTCAAATTTCATCTGGTTCTTCCTCGGTAGTCGCCGCACCTCTCAGCTTAACAATGGGTCAGGTAGAGACCCGCCACAGATCAATTTAACGGCGATTGTAACACAAGCCATCCGCTGATCCAGACTCACCGGCCAGAGATCCTCACCGCCGCTCAACTGACGATCGATCACTCGCCCTCTCTTCATCCCCACCAGCGAAGAAAATGTGTCGTTATCAGACGCATATCCACACCAGACCAACCCCATCCGGGAGAAAATGCTCCTGGCCACCAGTCGGTGCTTGCAGAGACAGGCCGGGAAACACCCGCAGGTGATGTTCCCCGGCCTGTCGTGAGGCTGAACAGGCAAAGAGTGAGCGAAGGAGCCAGCCGTCGCTTATCGATTATCTGGCCGGAGTCCCTGATGCTGCCGGAGCTGCCGGAGCCGCTTCGGGTCGTTTGCCAAGCACATGCTTGTCATACCACGACAGATATCTCTCGTATCGATCCCGGACATAGGACGGACGACGAAGTCCGTGAAACTCATTCGGGTAGATGACGAGCTGGGTCTCGACCCCCAGACTGCGCAGGGCCTGGTACATCTGTTCACTGCCCGAGAGCGGAACATTGAAGTCCTTCTCCCCACAGAGAAAGAGCGTGGGAGTCCTGATCCGGTCGGCCTTTAGAAAGGGATAGGAGAGTTTGACATAGGTCTCCCAGGCTTTGGGATTCCAGGGCGGTCCAATCTCATTGTCGTACTGGAGGATGTAGTGATCAACGCCATAGTATGAGACGGTGAAGGCCGTGCCGGCGCCGCTGATTGCGCCTTTGAAACGATTGTCGGTCGCGATCAGATAGTCGGTGAGGATCCCACCATAGCTCCAACCACCCACGCCAAGTCGCTGTGGATCGGCAACACCGATCTTGACGACGTGATCGACCCCGGCGAGAAGATCCTCGACTTCATAATGTCCCCAGTCGGCGAAGATGGCCCGTGAAAACTTCTGACCGCGTCCCGAACTGCCACGATAGTTGACGGCGAGGACAGCGTAGCCATTGGCGGCGAAATACTGTCGTTCGAACTGAAAGGAGTGCTGATCCTGGGCGTTCGGACCACCGTGGATCCGCAGCAGAAGCGGGACCTTCGACCCGGCGACATAGCCCACCGGCTTGGTCAGCAGACCATTGACGACCGTCCCATCCTTGCTCCGGAAGGAGACCTCCTCGGTGGCGCCAAGGTTCAACTCGGCGAAGAGCTGGTCGTTCTGGCTGGTCAGTTGGCGCAGGGCCCCTCCCTCGAAGGTGTAGATCTCATTGTAGCGGTCATTGCCCCCGGAGAGGACGACCGAACAACTGCCAGCCCGACTCCAGCCCGAGACCACGACCGGCGGTTTGAGGAGCTTCTCGACGCGGCCATCAGCGAGCGCCACCTGGGCCGGGTAGACAGACCGGTCATCGGTCACCAGGAAGCTGAGCGACTTCCCATCGGCCGTGAACCGCGGGGCAGAGACTCCGCGATCGAGCGCCTCAACAGCCGGAAAACGGCGCGGCGCACCACCTTCGAGACTGACCATGGCCAGGTGATCCATGTTGTAGGCGTTGTACTTCTTCTCATCCTCTTCGAGGAAGGCGATCCAGCGGCCATTGGGGCTCCACTCGAGGCGACTGCGACCGACGCGCACCTCCGCCCCCGTCAGCTGACGCTCGACGGCGCCGGCCCGCGCCTCTGCAACATAGATCTGACTGACCGAATCACGGTCCGGCTCTGGGTTGTGATTGCTCAAAAAGGCAATCATTCGCCCATCCGGTGACCAGGTGGGCGAGACCTCATCCCACTTCCCCTTGGTCAAACGCTCCAGTTTTTTGGTCTCCACCTCAAACAGGTAGATGTAGGAGTGGCGTCCCGATTGCAGATAGCCGGCGACATCCTGCTTGAACTTATACCGGTCGATGACGATCGGCTGCGGCGGCTTCGCCACCCGCGGCGACTGAACAGCCCCCTCTTCGTTATCAGACTCAGGATCGGGATCGGCAATGACCAGGGCGAGATGGCGGGAGTCGGGTGACCACTCATAGGACTGGAGCCGGCCTTTGACATTGGTCAATTGGGTGGCTTCGCCACCGGAACGGTCGAGGATCCAGACCTGATTCCCTTTCGCCGGCCCCTTTCGGGAGGAGGTGAAAGAGAGGAACTTACCGTTGGGGCTCCAGCGGGGAGTCGATTCGCTCTCGAGGCCGAAGGTCATCTGGCGGTCATTGGAGCGGTCGAGATTGGCGACGTGGACGTGGGAAGTCGACTTATCCTCACGGGAGTCGATCGAGGAGACGACATAGGCGACCTGTTTTCCATCGGGTGAGCATTGCGGATCGCGAACCTCACGGAGACGGGCGAGATCGTCAAGCGAGAGCTGGCGGCGCTTTGTCTGGGCGTAGGCGGATGGAAGACAGGAGATGGCCAGTCCAAGGACAAGCAGATGGAGCAGATGAGTCTGTCTGAAGCGGATCATGATCGAGTCTCCAGTGATATGGAATTCAGAATTTGATAAGGGTGATTGGGGATTATACAGGCCCTGAAGCGGCAATGTCCACGCACCGGGAGTCTGGAACTCCGGGTGCGTGGACATTGGTCAGGCCGCCCAATAGTGGGCGTGGTTGCGGTTGAACTGGCCGGCTGCTGCCGGCCTACTGGCGAACCCTCTCCGGGACTCCGATCAGCTGGGTCGAGATCGTTCCCAGATCGAGGCCGGCCCTGAAGTTGGTGCCTCCAAAATAGAAGTTGAGGAGGGTGGCCAGTTCATCGGACATCACGAAGGTGGCCTGATGGAAGTAGAGCGTATTGAACGCGGCTGGCCTGATCGGAAAGACGACCGATGAGGGCATCTTGAGATCAGCCAACTTGACGCGCCCGAGAACAGAACCGGTGTTCCGTTTGTCACGCTCACTGCTGTAAAGGACAATTCCACTGACCACCGCGGGGTCGGTCGAAGTATCGATCGTCAGGCTCAGAATCTGGATCTCGTTGTTGCCGATCCAGAGTGAGAGGCCACCCGAGTGGTGAATCTCACCCGTGCCATTAAAGAGATCGATCGCCCCCGATTCGACGGGCATATTGAGCGTCTGGTTGGAGAGGCGCGCATTGCCGGTGCCAAGTCGGCTCAACCCGGCGGCATCGAGAGCGATGCGGAAGGGTTGGCTGATGACGATCTTTGAGAGTCCCTGACCGATGAAGAATGTCGGGCCCTCACTCCGGATCACGGTGATCTGCGATGCGGCATCGTTGTTGGTCTGGACCGGGTCGGTCGTTCCCGAGGGTGGAGCGACCATAACCTGATTGACGAGGGTTCCGCCAAAGTTGCGGGAGACCGTCGCCGTGAGAACGATGGTGGCCTGTCCATTCAGCTCGAGATTGAGGGTCGTGTTGACGCCCCCGGTGCCGGTTGCCGCGCCACAGGTCGACCCGGCAGTGGCCTGACAGGTCCAGGTTGCGCCATCGAGGGTCGGTGGCAGGGGGTTGCTAACCGCGGCCCCGAGCGCCTTGCTCGGTCCCCTGTTGCTCACGACGATCGTGTAAGTGGCCCGGTTGCCGGCAAAGAGGTTTCCGGTGGGGCCGGCCATGGTCACCGCCAGGTCGGCCTGCTGAATGATCTGGTCTGAGTCGGTAGCCGCGTTATTGCCAGGGACCGGATCGGTGAAAGAGGCCCCGGCAGGCAACGTGATATTGGCCGTGTTGGAGAGTTGCCCCGCAGCATCGGCCCTGACCGTGCCGGTCACGAGCAGGCGGAGCGATCTTCCAGCGCCGGCCGGCAGGCTGGCGTTGGTGTAGCTCAACAGGTTGCCGGAAGTGGCGTTCGTCCCACAACTCCCACCCGTGGCGACACAGGTGAAACTGGTCACCGTCAAGTCGGCCGGCAGATTGTCGGTGATGTCGAAACCAGTCGCATCGCTTGGGCCAAGATTGGTGATGTCGATCTGGTAGGTAGTGGGATTGCCCGCCGTCACCGTCGTCTGATTGTTGGTCTTGGTGATGGCCAGGTTAGCCTCAGGCGCCAGCACCCCCTGCACCGTCGACGAGTTGGAGCTGGTGTTGGGGTCAAAGAAGCCATTGCCGGACGTGCCGGTTCCGCCAAC
>JBEAVZ010000234.1:0-24830 GCA_041160645.1 Acidobacteriota bacterium | reverse complement strand
GATTTCAACTTTGGGGGCGGGCGGGTGCTCATTCTCACCGATCCCTTCATCGTCGCCAACAACGGCATCACCCAGGGAGCCAATCTCGATCTGGCTCTCAATCTCGTCCGCGAACTGGACGGGGAGGTCGCCAGCCGCCGCCGGCTCATCCTGTTTGACGAGTACCATCACGGCTTCGGAAACGACTCAAACCAACTGTTGGCATGGTTCCGCGGCACTCCCTGGCCACTGATTGCCCTCCAGGGCGGACTGATCTGTCTGCTGCTCTGGTACAGCCAGTCACGTCGCTTCTCGCGGCCGCTCCCGCTTCCGGAGACTGATCGTCACGCGCCACTCGAATTTGTCGACTCGATGGCCAGCCTGCAGCAGACCGCCGAGGCCCGCGACCTGGCGATCGAGAATATCTATCCGCGCTTCCGAACCCGACTCTGCCGGCGCCTCGGACTCTCATCGCGCGCCACGAACGAGCAGATCATCGAGCGGCTCCATCTGTTCAAACTACCGCTTGCCGTTGACCAGCTCCGCCAGACCCTCCTCGAAGCCGAACTGGTCCTGCAGGGTCAATCCCTGACCGACCAGCAACTGATCGCGATCGTCGACCGTCTCCACGCCATCGAGACCACTCTCCGGGAATCCCGCCGCAGCGGACGCCGCTAATCGAGCAGCAGCCGGACGAGCACTCCGTCGGTCATCGGCGCCGGTTGCCGTAAACAAAGCAAGCATTGTTGATTTTGATAGCGAAAGAGGGCGAGTGTGAATGGAGGTTCAAATCCGGAGTAGCAACCAGAGGGTGTTGCGGACGGGAAAGACAACAAGCCCGGTCAGTCCTGACAACTCCCACCGGGGCGACCATGCCTTGGCCGATACTGGCCGGCACTGGCAGCTGGTGAGGGAGAAGAGGACTTACCGGGTCTGTGAAGAGGTCTGTCTGCTTTTGCGGGCCACGGTAGATGGCCCGATTGGGTGCGCAGGGTCGGCAGTGGCTAGACCTTTTCGCCGCGCGCGCGGATAGTCGCCAGAACCGCTTCGATTCCCAGCTTGTCGATCGTCTTGATCCCGCGTGGGGTGAGACGAAGACGAACCCAACGACCTTCACTGGGAACCCAGAAACGATGATACTGCAGGTTCGGCTCAAACCGACGCCTGGTCTTGTTGTTGGCGTGGGAGACGTTGTTCCCCGTCATCGCGCGCTTACCTGTCACCTGACATTTCCTTGGCATGATCTGCTTACCTCCTGAATTGACTCAAAGCAAATGCGGAGAATACCACAAGCCAAACCCGAAAAGCGAGTCGAAACTGGCCAATCTCGACCACCGGACAGGGCTTTTAAACCGGGCGATCGCATTTTAGGCGTCGGGCGCGGGCCGGCCCCGCGCTTCTTTAGATTCAAACTCCCATCCTCGGCCTGATGGTCAGAATAAACGTCACCAGAAGATGATCAGGGTAACCAATCCATGCCGGATGAATCGACGCCCCAGTTGTCGGGGGCTCATCGACCCGTCGATCAACGCTGCCGACTGGTCTTTCGGCGCCATCTTTTAGAAAGACGCAAGCGGGTAGAAAGACGCAAGCGGGTAGAAAGACGCAAGCGGGGAGTCGACACAAGCAGGCCGGCGCGGATCCGCCGCTGACCAGTTTCACGGCAGACTTGACAGCAGCGAAACTTGGTAGTTTGATTGGAGGACCTAGCCGGTTATTCCTCTTATTCATCCACCGGTGGGCAATTATTGACGATGACAATCCTCCGCCTGCTCATTTTTATTCTGCTCCTGATTGGCGGATGCCTGCTCTACATCCGGCATGACGTCCATCAGTACGATGAGCGGATCCTCTCCAATCCGCGTGAGCTGGAGACGGAGAGCTGGAAGCGGCCGCGGGTCGCGATCGTCTTTGGGGCGAGTGTGCTCGGGAATCGCATCCTCTCACCGGTTCTGGCCGACCGGGTCAGAACGGCGATCGATCTCTACCAGGCGGGCAAGGTCGATCAGATTCTCGTCTCGGGCGACAATCGGCATCCTTCCTACAACGAGCCGAAGGCGATGTACGACTATCTCGTCTCCCATTCGATCCCGGCCCGCGACATTCTGATCGACAACAGCGGCAGATCGACCTATGAGACCTGTCTGCGGGCACGGCAGGTCTTTGGACTCCGGCAGGCCGTGCTGGTCACGCAGGGCTTCCATCTCCCCCGGGCGCTCTTCATCGCCAATGAACTGGGGCTGACCTCGATCGGGATGGCTGGAGATCTGCGGCTCGATAATCAGTTCGGATATTTGAATGTTCGCGAGTTTGCCGCCGAGTTCAAGGCCTGGTTCAATGTTCGCATCTCTCCTCCCGCTGAGCTGAAGCAGAACAGTCCGCTGAACCGCCGGACTCCGGTTGGCCGGACGCACCAGGGCTCGCCTCAGCGGTCTTCCTGAAGACCGATCTGAACCGGCCGCGGCTGAGCAGACCAGCAGATATCGCCGGGAGATATCCCCAGGAGATATCCCCAGGAGATATCCCCAGGAGATATCAATTGTTCAACCTTGACTCAACCGACCGGTTTCCCCATAATGCGGTTTTGTTACAGTGCGTTTAGATTTTTAACTCAACGCCTATCCCAATTTAGACAATTTGGCATACTATTAGTGATATGACTATCAACTGGCGTCACGACATCCAGACCAGATTGGAACGGAATTGCTCTTCCGGCAAGACGCCCCGCTATATTCACCGACTCGCCTCGCCTTTTGGATTCTACTTTAGCTTTTTTAGCTTCTACTTTAGCACGCCAAGAGGGGCCGTGAGTTCTGCAGCTTGAGAGTCAAGAGCCAGAACAGAGATCGAAAGGCCCCTCGTTAATGACGAGGGGCCTTTTAGTTTTGGGGCCCGTTTGGGACCCTCCCGACAGCAGTTCAACCAGCGATTGGATCAGTAAAATGGCAATAGAGAGACCCATTCATCAACAAAACGGTCTGGGCAGCGGAGAGCGGATCAGGATCGCCTTTCAGGGAGAGATGGGGGCCTTTAGCGCTGAAGCGGCCTATCGACTCATGGGTGACTCGATCGAACTCCATCCCTGTGAGACATTCGATCAGATGTTTGCCGTCGTCGAGGATCGGCAGTGTGACTACTGCCTGGCGCCAATCGAGAACACCCTCTATGGCTCGGTCTACCAGAATTATGATCTGCTCTTGAAACACAACCTGCAGATCGTCGGAGAGACCTACCTGCGGATCGTTCACAATCTGATTGCCCCGCCGGGGACGAGGCTTGACGAGGTCGAGAGGGTCTATTCACACCCGGTAGCGCTTGGACAGTGTCGACAGTTCTTTCTCACCCACCCGTCACTGCGGCAGGTGGTCGCCGCCGACACCGCCGGCAGCGTCAAGATGGTAATGGCGACGCGTGAGCGAGGCGCCGCGGCCGTAGCGGGTCGGGCTGCCGCTGAATTCTATGGCGCCGCGATCCTGATCGCCGGAATCGAGGATGATCAGCGCAACTTCACCCGCTTTCTGCTGCTCGCCCGTGCGTCAGAGCAGACGGAACCGGCGCCCGGAGCCGACAAGACCTCGATCGTCTTTACGCTCGAGAACCGCACCGGCTCATTCTACCGGGCGCTGGCCGTTTTTGCCCTCCGCGAGATCGATCTGACCAAGATCGAATCACGACCGATCGTCGGCCGTCCCTGGGAATACAGTTTCTACCTCGACTTTCTTGGTCACACGGGTGAGGATCGCGTCCGCCACGCGCTCGATCATCTGCGTGAGTTTGCCACCGGGGTCAAGGTGCTCGGTTGCTACCAGCGCGCGCCAAGCGCACCTGACCAGTAATCTTTAATTAAGTTACTCAATGGCCTCTCAATGGCCGCTCCAATGGGCCCGTCTGCGTTTCGCGAAGACTGCCCAAGCCGATTTTTCCAAGCCTGTTTACGGCTTCACAACAATTTCAGGAGAAAAGAAAGATGATCATTACACTTAAGACAGACGCGACCCAGGCCCAGATCGATCATATCTGCGAACTGGTTCGCAATTTTGGTTATGTTCCGCATAAGATCGAAGGCACAGAACGGACCGTCATTGCCGCCGTCGGTCCCGGTGACAAGAAAGAGCATATCGAGCACATCAAGTCGGCCGATGGCGTGGAGGAGGCCTTCCCGATTCTCCAGCCGTTTAAGCTGGTCAGCACCGAGGTCAAGAAGGAACGCACGGTGGTCAAGGTGGGCAACATCTCGATCGGCGACGGCGGCTTTGTCGTCATGGCCGGTCCGTGCTCGGTCGAGGGGCGTGAGCAGATGATGACCACCGCCGAGTCGGTCGCCAAGTCGGGGGCGCACATCCTGCGTGGCGGAGCCTACAAGCCGCGCACCTCCCCCTACGATTTTCAGGGGATGGCTGAAGATGGCCTGAAGCTCCTCGCCGAGGCCCGCGAGAAGACGGGCTTGAAGGTGATCACGGAAGTTCTCGATACAGGCGATGTCGACCTGGTCAGCCAGTATGCCGATATTATGCAGGTTGGCGCCCGTAACATGCAGAACTTCACGCTGCTCAAAAAATTGGGGGAGATCTCCAATCCGGTGCTCCTGAAGCGTGGCCTTTCGGCGACGATCAAAGAGTTCCTGCTCTCGGCGGAGTATATCGTGACCCACGGAAACCCGAATGTCATTCTCTGTGAACGGGGAATCCGGACTTTTGAGACGGCCACGAGAAACACCCTCGATCTGGCCGCCGTCCCGCTCCTCAATGAGCTGACCCACCTTCCGGTGGTGGTCGATCCCAGCCACGCGACCGGCAAACGGAGCCTCGTCCGGCCGCTGGCCAAGGCGATCGTCGCGGTCGGGGCAGATGGCATCATGACTGAGGTCCATCCCAATCCCGAGCAGGCCTGGTCAGACGGTCCGCAGTCACTCCGGCTTGAAGAGTTCGCGCTGATGATGAAGGAGATTGAACCGTACCTGGCCCTCAGAAAGTAAGGGTCAGCACGGCAGCGTACCCGGGCAATCCATTAAGCAGCAACGGCTGAAAAGTATGGGTTGCCCGGGCACTCCTCACGTGTCAATATGGTTGCTGTCAGTTGGTTATATCAGCAGGCAGCTTGAAACGTCTCCGGGATCGTTCTGGCTCCAGAAAACAAGCTTTGCCTGAAAATAGATGGCGCCAGAAAGCAAGTTTTGGATGAAAGTAAAGAAGACCGCCCTCATCATCAGCAATAATGAGAAGCAGTACTGGATCACCCAGAAGCAGTTCTGGAATATGGTCCGCGAGGGGGTTGTCGTCCAGACTGGCGATTTTCCACTCACCGGACGCTTTCGCGGACGAGACGACCAACTTTTGATCACCATTCAGCACACGGTACTGAACAAGGCCACCCCCCACCACACCAGCGAGGTTATGAGCACCTCCCGCTTCAAAAAATCGAAACGCTAAGCGGTCAGCCACAGAGCACCGCGCCACCATTGACATTGAGAATCTCCCCAGTAATGTGGCGGGCCAGCTCGGAGGCCAGAAAGATGATCGCTCCGGCCACGTCCTCCGGCGAAGCAACCCGGCGGAGCGGAATGGCCCCAATGATCCTTTCCCACTGAAGTGGATCACCGTGGAGAGCCTGTGAGACCATCTCAGTCTCAACCCATCCCGGAGCCACACAATTAACGCGAATTCCCGCGGGGCCAAGCTCAGTCGCCAGCGACTTGGTCAGACTGATCACTCCCCCCTTGGCGGCGGCATAATCGCCATGACCGGCCTCGCCACGCTGACCAGCGGTCGAGCTAACGGTGATGATCGAACCTGCCCGTTGCGGCGCCATAATTCGGGCCGCCTCACGGCAGACATAGTAGACTCCGTCGAGATTGACCTGCCGGGTTCGTTCCCACTGTGCATCGGGAAGATCGGTCAACGGGCAGTCTTCGGGTGGCCATACCCCGGCATTGGCGACGACCACATCGATGCGGCCAAAAACCTCGCTGGACCGGACAAAGAGCGCGGCGACTTCGCTCGCCCTGGCCATATCGGCCGGGCATAGAAATGACCGGGCACCGAGTTCTTCGACCGCCGCGGCAACCGCCAGCGCCGCCTCGCGACGCTCGAAGAAGTGGATAATGACCCCCGCGGCGCCTGCCCGCGCGAAGTGGAGGGCCGCCGCCGCTCCGATCCCCCGCGAGGCGCCCGTCACCAGAACAATTTTCCCTTTCATATCGATCATATCTTTTGCCAATTCCTCTAATGTTATGTCATGATTCCTTTGGCCAGAATCGCATGCCCCGTTGACGATGATCAAATGACACGTCGGGATTCTGGAACCCCCGATAGGTGTCCCGGGACTGCCATCAGAGCTTTCAGCCCCCGTAGCTTTGCCGGTAGCCGACAAAATTAGCTCACACGCTGGTAGCGCTGACTATGAAAAGATGCCCTAATTGCAAGTCTGACGTTATTGACTGGCATTCATACTGCCCCGAGTGCATGTTTCACATTCCCTCGTATGGGTCGCCGGAGCGACCGACCTCCGCCTACCGGAGCAAGGTCGATCGGAGCTGGACCACCTGGGTGTTGATTGCCGGTTTCATTGTTGGTTCCGGACTGTTGGTACGGACCATCGAGTGGAAAGAGCTTGGCCACCTGCTCCAGGGACAGACCTTGAGCGCCGATGAGGTAGCCAAGGTCAACGAATCGGTCAACGAAAAGCTTGCCCGGCGCCGGGTCAACCGGAATCGCAAGGCAGAGCAGAGTGAGAGCTCGACCATCCCACCGACCGCGAACCCCGATCTCCCCCTCCCGACACCTACGGTCGACATCGCCGCGGTCCAATCCGGAGCAGTTCAGGGTACGGCGACGGAACGTGAGGTGACGTTAGCTCGTCACAACACTTTTTCACGTCCTGAAGTCGCCCCGGAGGTCGAGATTCAGCAGATCGAGGCAGCCCCGACAGACCAGTCCGGGATTGTTACCATCAATTGTCCGGTTCCGGCCCGCGTCTATATCGATGGTCAGTATTCAGGAGTGACCCCGCGCACAATTCATCTCAACGCGGGAGAACACCAGGTGCGGCTGGTCGCAGATGGATATCTCGAATGGAACAGTAAAGTTCGGGTGAGAAGTCGCCAGCAGATGGGCGTCCTTGCCTCGATGACGAGAGCTGAATAGAGATCTGCCAGTGGTGAGCCTGTTGGGACATCAATGCTGGAAGTGAAGAACACCAAAGAGTCAGAAGGCCGGTCGATATTTCGGTATCGACCGGCCTTGCCATTTTTGTGCGCCCTTCTGCTGGGGCTCTCCGCCTGTGAACGGCCGGTTCGCATTCCACCCGCGACCGACGTAACCGAGTCGACGCCCAATCCATTCAGCCAGACGGATGACGTCACCGCCGACGGGCGGAGACTTTTTCTGAACAACTGTTCGATCTGCCACGGCTCGGGAGGATTGGGTGACGGCCCTTCGCGTTCAACACTGATCGCTGAACCGGCCAATCTGACCATCGACCCGGTCGCTTCATTCGCTGATGGAAGAATGTTTCTCGCCATCCGCCAGGGGAAGATGGTCAACAGACGGCTGACCATGCCCCCCGTCGAAAAGATGAGCGATGAGCAGATCTGGAAGACGATCAGCTATGTGCGGACCCTCTCATCAAAGCAGCCATAACCTTTCGCCCTCCACTATTCCCCTCCCGCCAGCCGCAAAAAATTGGCCAGATGACTGCTCATCTGGCCGGTAACGTTCATCATTATCAAGGAGGACAACGTCAAGACATCTCTATTCCAACATCCCGCAAGGCTTCAAGGGTCGTCGAACGACTCCCGAGCAGCCGCATCTGGCCGTCACTGGCCAGGGCCAGGGGCCGACCGTGCGAGGTGTGCTTACCTTTTAAACTCTCATCAGAAAGATCCTCACCAGTGGTCAGGAGCCACACATCGGTCAACCAGCCGTGAATCATGAGGTTCACCTCACGTTGTGAAGGCTGGTGCCTGACCACTTCACGGGGAGCCTCCGGCTCGGTCACACTGGCCACGGTAATCAACTGGTCTCTTTCTGTCGCTTTGTCTGCTTTCTTGATCATCTTCTTCTCCCACTCTGCCCCGGTATTGGCTGTCAACGTTGAGCCCTGGCGGGGACATTCGTGACCAGATTGAATGGCGGCTATTGAAGCTTCTGGCGCGGGCCGCGTTCCTGCCACCTGAGCCGGACTCTCGATCCGGTGGGTCAGGCTTCTCCAGCCAGTCAATCTTGTCAATCGTTTCACTCTTCTCAGTCTTTCAGCGTCAGGAATTGCCCACTGAAGTCGCCGCTGTGATCATCTGCGTGACCATCAACCCGACGTTTCTCAGACGCGAGCCATTCACCCGGCGTTGCTTGCCAATCATTAATTCCTGGACCTGCTCTGCTGGCCCGTCTTCCTCTCCGCCTGGCAGGTCCGACCCAACCTGACGTGGAACTGACGGCCGGACTGAATGTCCGGATCCGGACCGAGTTGGCAGATTGATGACAACTCGACAGACGGCTGACCAGCTGGTCAGGATGGTGACCGGATGATCAATCCGGATGGGTACTTGACAATGAACAATGGTTTACTATGATTCATACTCTCTATATTTTTCGCCCATACTTGCCACATCGATGATCGGCAGGGAGATTAAATGGCCAGACACCTAGAACGGCAGGAAATACTGATCACGCCGGAGGGGAAGGCAAAACGCTGCCTGCCGACCCAGCGTGGGCACAGTATCAATGTCAATCAGCTGATTGCCCGCCGGCAGGTGGGACTGAAACAGACCAATCTGATCAAAACTGGCCATCCAGATCCTCCGACCACCTATGCGAACCTGAAGAGCGAGGCCCTCACCAATGCGCGCGCCTTGTCTGACGCCAACCTGCTCCAGCAGGATCAGCACCGCTTTGAGCAGTCGGGAATCGAAGCCGGCTTTCAACTAAAGACCATCTTTGCCGGCCTCGATGACACCGAATATGCCCCGCCGGACTGTCAGATGGCCTCAGGCCCCAACCACCTGATTGTGGTGGTCAATGCTTCGTGGGCGGTCTTTGACAAGTCGGGTCGCCAACTGCTGCGACGCAATTTTGCCGACCTGTTTGAGCCGCTTGCCGAGGGGCCGCTAATCTTCAAGCCACGGGTGATCTACGACCATTTCCGGGGGGGCTGGATTATGGCCACCTGCGCTATGAGTACTGACCAGAAACAGTCGTGGTTCTTTCTCGCCTCATCGCGGGGGCCCGATCCGCTTGGGGACTGGTGGATCTGGGCGATTGACGCCCGGTCTGATGAAAGCCAGCCCAATCTGCGTCCGGATTCACTGGGGCTGGCCGTCGATGCATCCTCAGTCTACCTGACGGCCAATATGATCACCGGCGCCGGACAGTTCAGCTATGCGCGGCTGCGGGTCCTCTCGAAGATCGACATGCAGAATGGCGGCATGCTCCACAGCTGGGATTTCTGGCATCTGCGTAATCTCGATGGCAGTCTGACCTTTGGGCTGCAGCCAGCGCTCAACCTGCGGGCACCCGAGGGGCAGTACCTGATCAACGCGACGTCCGACGGCCAGGGGCTGACGCTCTGGAAGGTGATGCAGAGTCCCCGCCAGTCGCCAATCCTGACCCGTAAGTTTATGCCGACAGTTCCCTATCAGCTCGCCCCGAACGTCAGACAACAGAAGATCGAACGGGAGATCGACACGGGGGACACGCGCATCTGCCAGCCGGTCTATCGCCATGGCCAGCTCTGGATTGCCCACACAATTGCCGTCAACTGGGGTGAAGGGGTAAATCGGGCGGGTGTGCAGTGGTTCCAGGCCAACCCCAAGGCGGGCTACGTGACGCAACAAGGGGTGCTCGGTGCCCCGGGATACGATTATTTCTGCCCGGCGGTGATGGTTGATCGGACTGGCAACATGGTCCTCGTCTTCAACCGCGTCGGCGAAAACGATCCACCGGCCATCTGCTACACTGGCAAGCTGGTTAGTGACGAGCCCAACCAGCTGCGTCACAGCATCGAGATGATCCAGAGTTCCATGGCGGGCGCTTGTGAATGGAATATCTCCAGCGCGGCGGCGATCGATCCCGAGGAGGATCGACTCTGGATGATGGGCCAGTACGTGGCAACCGAGAGTGACTGGGCCACCTGGATCGGTTCGATCGCTCCTGGCGAGAGCGAGCCCAGCCGGACGTCTGAATAGATCAGGCAGACACGCCAATCGTCAGGCCATTTGCGCCCCATCGCGTCGCACCTCCGACGACCTCTGGTTAGCCGGCGACCGGATGACTATCGAGATGACTATCGAAAGGTTCCCATCTCTTGCGAAGTTCCGTTGGCGTTGTCTGCGGGATGACCATCTCGCCCCTGCCCCAACCCAATTCTTAACGGTGACGAGTCGACCCTCGCGGCGGTCAGCGACCTGGACGTGCAGGTTTCCGACATCCTTGCTTTCCTTCTGATCGCCCAGTGCCAGCCAGTTGACGCTCACTTGATGGGCGGCTACACTTTTCCTGCATCATCGTCCTGAACAGAAAGTGAACTATATGCGCCTTATGCGATTGTCGATACTCAAAAGCGTGATCTTCGCCAGCCTCCTGCTCGCCATCCCCGGCCTTGCGCAGGGCAACAGTAATGGACCATCAGCGCCCGGGAGCGAGAATCCTTTCAGCAATGTCCGGCGTGAAAACCTCCTCAATGGACTGCAGATCATCACCTACCCGACCACCGGCGATCAGGTCATTCGCTGCCAGATTGTCATCCGGGCAGGTTCGATGTTCGACAGTGTCGGCAAGTCTGGACTGGTTGCCCTGACCCAGCGCACGCTGCTGGCGGTCAACCCACAGCTGCGCGAGGAGCTCGAATCACTCCAGACGAAGATCGAATGGGGGGTCGACACCGATCAGACCTGGTTCAAACTTGAATCCAACCCAGCCAGTTTTGAAGCGGCGCTCGAGATTTTGAGCCGTCTTCTCGTCGTCGAAAACATCCGCACAGACGCATTCAAGCGTGCGCAAGCTGAGCAGGTAGCCCTGATCAAGCAGGGTTGGCCACTCCCGCAACGCGCCGATGAGGCTTTCAGCCTGGCGCTCTTTGGCGACTATCCCTATGGAAGAAATGTCCTCGGGACTGAGCTGACGGTCTCTAATCTCCGGCAGGGTGACGTCTACGATACATTCCAAAGATTCTATCTGGCCAACAACGCTTCCGTAATTCTCTCCGGGAATATTGCCCCGGAAAAGACACTCCGGGCGTTCAAGTATCTCTTCGGCGGCTGGAGCAAAGGCGCCCCGGTGCCGGCGACCTTCCGCCAGCCAATCCAGATCGCCACCACCAGGGTGGTCAAAGTGAACGACCCTCAGGCAACTGAGGTTGAACTACGGGGTGGTGTTGCCGGAGTGAAATATGTGAGCCCGGAGTTTCTTCATTTGCAGTTGATGGCCGAGATTCTCAACGCGCGGTGGAAGAAGAATGAGCGCACCCGGGACGTTCCGGCGACTTTTGTGACAGTTGCGCGTCTCCTCCCCGGACCATTCTATTTCAGCGCACGGGTTGCGGCGGGGCACGCTGAAGAGGTTTCGCAGCGCCTGACCGAGAGCTTCAGTGCGCTGGGGACGACGGCGATTGGCGCCGATGAGTTGGCCGAGGCCCGTGCCCGTCTGCTGAGTCGTCTCGCTGGCCGCCCGGTCGAGGATTGGCTGCGTGACATCGAGGCATTTTCACTGCCACGTAACTACCCACTGACAGTCAAACAGCGGCTCGAAGCGGCGTCGGTGGCCGATCTGCAGACCCTCGCCAAAAAAATACTTGAAGCCAATGCGCTGACCGTGGTTCTGGCCGGTCGCGTTGATGGTGCTGGAAAATAGGACCAGCCATAATCTGACTAAATGAGCAAGGAAATACCTGATCCTCAATTCAATGCTCCCGGCAAAGACCGCGCGGTGCGCGCGATGTTTGCTGAGATTGCCCCAAGCTATGACCGGCTCAACCACCTGCTCTCACTCAATATCGACAAGAGATGGCGGCGTTTCACGATTGGCAAGCTGCGCGATATCCTCCAGCGCCCAAATGTCCTGGCGCTTGATCTCTGTTGTGGAACGGCCGATTTGACACTGGAGCTGGAACCATACGCGAGAGTGATCGGCTGCGATTTCTGCCACCCGATGCTGGTTATTGGGAATGAGAAGATCGCTGACCGCCCGGCGCTGCGACGCCAGCCACTGCTCACCGAAGGGAACGCGATGCAGCTTCCCTTTGCGGATCAAAGCTTCGACGTGGTGACGATTGCCTTTGGCCTGCGTAACCTCGAACGAGTCGATGTCGGTCTGTCCGAGATCCTGCGAGTGCTCAAGCCAGGTGGCCGAGCAGCCATTCTCGAATTTTCGCGCCCTGTTTTGCCGATCTTCCGCCAGCTCTTCGAATTTTATTTTCATCATATCCTGCCCCGGATCGGTGGGCTCATCTCTGGCTCCACGACGGCCTACACCTATCTCCCCAAATCGGTTGGCAATTTTCCAGATCAGAAGAGGTTGGCGGCGCTGATGAAGGAGGTCGGATTTTCGACCGTTCGCTACCACAACCTCTCGGCAGGAATTGCGGCATTACACCTGGGAGAACGGAAATAGCATGGTCGATCCAGTCAATTTTTTCACAACGCGCTTTCCGCTTACCCTCGGCCATATCGAGGAACTGCTGGGAATCGCGCTCGCGCAGGGTGGCGACTACGCCGACCTCTATTTTGAATACAACGTCGTCAACAATCTGAGCCTCGAGGAGCAGATCATCAAATCGGCTGGTCGTTCGACGACCCAGGGTGTTGGCGTGCGGGTGATCGCGGGAGAACGCACCGGTTACGCCTATTGTGACGCGATCGAACGGGAGGCAATCCGCAAAGCCGCGGCGACGGCGGCGCATATTGCCGCCCAGCCCCGCGAGATTGGCCCGGTGGCCATCGAACAGAAGAAGGTCGAGTCTGATCTCTACCGGGTGGAACAGGTGGTTGGTCAGCAGCCGCTTGAAGATCGAATCGGACTGCTCCACCAGCTCGATGCGACGGCCCGCCGTTATGATCCCCGCATCCGCGAGGTTCAGGCAAGCCTGACTGACGAATACAAGATCGTCCTGATCGCCAATTCACACGGGATGCTGATTGGGGATGTTCAGCCGCTGGCGCGGATGCGGGCTATGTGCATTGCCGACGATGATGGCAATCTGCAGTCCGGTGTCTCCGGTGGCGGCGGCCGCTACGGACTCGACTTTTTCAATCCGGAGCGGATCCGTGGTTATGCCGATGAGGCGGCTCGTCAGGCGATTGTCCAACTCGAGGCCCGCGAGGCTCCTGCTGGCTCGATGGAGGTAGTGCTTGGGCCCGGCTGGCCCGGCATTCTGCTTCATGAGGCGGTTGGACACGGCCTGGAGGCCGATTTCAACCGCAAAGGGACTTCGGCCTTCTCTGGGCTGATTGGTCAGCGGGTGGCCAGTGATCTCTGCACAGTCGTTGATGAAGGGACTATTCCCAACCGGCGCGGCTCACTGAATATCGATGATGAAGGCCACCGCACAACCCGCACGGTGCTGATCGAGAAAGGGATTCTTCGTGGCTATCTCCAGGACCAACTGAGCTCCCGCCTGACTGGCGCAGCTCCGACGGGTAACGGTCGTCGTGAAAGCTACCGCCACATCCCGATGCCGCGGATGACCAACACCTATATGCTCGGCGGAGAGAGCTCCCCGGAGGAGATCATTCGATCGGTCCGGCGTGGGCTCTATGCGGTGCAATTCGGTGGTGGCCAGGTCGACATTACCAACGGCAAATTTGTCTTCTCGGCGAGCGAAGCCTACCTGATCGAGGATGGGCGGATCACCGCTCCCGTCAAAGGGGCAACCCTCATCGGTAGCGGACCACAGTCACTGACGCGCGTCACGGCAGTCGGAAACGACCTGTCACTCGACGAGGGGGTTGGAACCTGCGGGAAGGATGGACAGTCGGTGCCGGTTGGCGTGGGTATGCCGACCATCAAGCTGGCCGAGATGACTGTCGGAGGAACCCAATGAACCAGCCTTTGTCGCTCGATCTCCTCGCGGAGATTGCCAAAATGGCGGTCAGCCACGGGGCTACTGACGCGGAGGTGGTGGGACTTGTCGCGTCTGAATTTTCGGTCGAGGTGCGGCTCGGCGAGATCGAGAAAGTCCGCGAAGCCAATACCCAGGGAATCGGTCTCCGTGTTCTGCATGCCGGACGTCAGGCCTCCTGTTCGACCTCAGAGACCAGTCGTGACGCGCTTGAGACGCTGGTGACCACAGCCGTCGAGATGGCCCGCCTGACATCGGTCGATGAAGCGGCCCTGCTGCCGTCCGGAGAAGACCTGGCAACCGATCACACGGCCATCGACTGGCTGGCGACGGTTGATCCGCAGATTGAAGCGCTGCCGACCCCGACCAAGATCGAAATGGCCCGCCTGGCGGAGCAAGCGGCCCGGGAGAGTGATCCGCGCATCGTCAACTCGGAGGGCGCCTCCTGCTCGACTATCAACAGCCAGACCTTGCTGGTGACCACGGCGGGCTTTGCCGGCAGCTATGAAGGGACAACGATCAGCCTCGTCACGGCCCCGATTGCCCGTGATGGCGACCAGATGCAGGTTGGTTACTGGGGTGATCGTCGTCGTCGGCTCAGCGATCTCGACGCCCCGGTCGCGATTGGAAATGAAGCGGCCCGGCGCGCTCTCCGTAAACTTGGCGCGCGGCAGGTCAGTACCCAGTCCGTGCCTATCGTTTTTGAAGCGAGTGCGACGGAGGATCTGCTTGAGAGCATCTTTGAAGTAGTCAGCGGAAGCGCGATCTTCCGGCGCGCCTCTTTTCTTGTCGGACGACTCGGCGAGATGGTCGCCTCGCCGCTCCTGACCATCATTGACGACGGACGACTGCCGGGTGCGCTCGGCACCAGACCCTTCGACGCGGAAGGCCTTCCGACCCGCAGAACAACGGTCATCGAGGAGGGGCGTCTTTGCAGCTACCTGCTCAACACCTACACAGCCCGCAAGCTTCGACTTGCGTCCACGGGCAATGCCGTCCGCGGACTGACCGGCGCCCCTGCGGTGGGCACTGGCAATTTCTACCTGCAACCCGGGACTACTCCACCGGCAGAGATCATTCGCTCGGTCAGGAATGGCTTCTACGTCACAGAGATGATCGGCTTTGGCTTCAATCCGGTCACCGGTGACTACTCTCGTGGCGCCTCCGGATGGTGGATCAGTGAGGGGCAACTGGCCTTCCCCGTAGAAGAGGTAACGATCGCCGGCAACCTGAGTGAGATGCTGCGGGGTGTCGAAGTGGTCGGGAACGACCTCCATTTTCGGGGTCGCATCGCGGCCCCAACGATCAAGGTTGACCGCATGATGGTCAGTGGTAATTGATGAGGTGAGGATTCTATGTTCGATCTTGAAGAACAGTCCGCCGCTGAAGTAAGTAATCGCCGCGAGCGCAGACGACTCCTGCTGATGGTCGGTGGCCTTTCCGCCATAGTCCTGGCTATTTTGATTGCTCTCTTTGCGGGAACGCAGGAGGGTAAAAAGTCTGACATCGAGGGGGTTGTGCGAACTGGCAATGCTGATTACGACAGCTACCGGGAGAAAGTCCAACTTGAGATGATCGAGACAATCGTCCATCCCAACCTGATCGGGATGGCCCAGCACGAAGTTCGCGCCCGCATTGTCAACAATGGCGCGCGGTCGCTGACGGCAATCGAGATCAATGGCCGGATGCTCGGTCTGGACGATGGCACCGTGGCCCAATCGACAGCCTATCCGATTCCGCGGGCGAGCCAGCAACCACTTCCACCCGGGCAGTCACTCAATTTCAGCATCAAGATCGACCGCCCGGGCAGCATTGGCGAAGAACTGGTCAAGGACCATGCTCTCGAACTGACCGGTCTGCGCTTTCAATAACTTAATGGCTCTTGTAAATCACCGTTTCGGTGAGGCACGGCGCTGAAAAAAAGAGGTCCTGCGACGGCCGGACCTCTTTTTTTCAGGTTTCAGCTAAAACTTCTCTCTGAGTGAGAATGTTCAGCGCACGCAAGGGCACTCCTTGCCCCTTCACCCCGGCGCCACATTCGTGAACCTAATTTTGCAATTCCAGTCCGGAGCTGGCTGGCAGATCTCCGTTGCCCTGGAAGAAGCGGGGGGAGATAGCGTTATAGAGTCGACCAGCTACCTCCGCGGCGCGGCGCCCGGCCTCCTGGTAACCAGAGGTGATCACTGTCACCACGACCCGTGGGTTGTCGACACTCGAAAAAGAGGTGAAGAGACCAAGTTTATCGCGATCAGTGCAGGTACCGGTCTTCCCGGCAACCTGGCCGAGTGGATTGTAGGCCAGGCGACCCGTACCATAATTGACGGCCCCGATCATCCCGGCCATCAGTCGCATGCGATCCTCTGGCGCCATGACAATCCGCCGATTGAGAAGCGGCTTGAAGTTCGTACTCTCCTCGGGAGTCCGCGGAGTGCGCGGGACATAGAGCTGTCCACCATTGGCGATAGCGGCCGTAAATGACGCGAGCTGGATGGCGGTGACGCCAAAATTCTCACCATGACTGGACATCAAACCCGTCTCCTGCCCCTCCGGTTCAGGCAGAAAGCCGTTGCTCTCCCCGGGATAATTGACGCCGGTCTTCTGACCAAAGCCATAATTATCGGCATAGTAGATGACCCGGTCATATCCAAGCAGCCGACCGAGAACCTGGAAGACCGGGTTGTTCGATCTGGCCATGGCGTCGGTCAGATTCATGCTGCCACGGCGCGAAAACTGGACTTCCTGGGTCGGATCGAAGACGCCTTCGTGAAGGGCCGCCAGGCCGACAACCATCTTGATGGTCGAGCAGGGCTTGACTGGTGAACCGATCCCCATGCGCTGATTGACGATTGTGAAGATCCGCCCGTTATTGGGATCCATGACCACGACGGTTCCCGCCCGTCCATCGAGAGCCTCGATCGCCGCCCGCCGAATCTCGAGATCCTCGCCTTTTGTCTCGTCACTGTTGATATTTGTAACGGCGGCATTGCGCAGCGCAAGTTCGCGCGACCTCAGCACGCGTAACCGGGCGAGCGCCCTCGCCCGCGCCCGGGCCCGGGCCAGACTTCGCGCGGATTGCCTCCCCCGCTTTTTACTGCTGACGAGAGACGACTTTGCGCCTCTTCTGGCAGTCGTCGCCGAGCGCCGGCTCGACCGGCCCTTTCGCTTCGGGGCGGCAGATCGCTTCGCGACCCGCTGGCCCTTCTTCTGCGCTTCGGTGGCAGATGGAGGCGTCGCCCCAGCCGCAGCTGTGGCGCTCCAATCGAATCCGCTGGCCAGCAGAGTAACGACCAGCACGGCTCTGAACAGTTTCCGGGTTCTATTCATATTTTTTCATCCTTGGAGGTGACCACTACGGGCGGAATCGCTTACTGTCTCTCTTCCACCTCGAAATTTTGCCTTGGTGCGGACCAAGGTCGGTCACGGGAGCAAGCCCGATAAATCACCCATTCACCCACGCTATCCATCCCCCTTCAGTTCAGTCGCCCCTTCAGTTCAGTCGCCCCTTCAGTTCAGTCAGTCATCAGCTCCATCCGGAGGGCGCAGAGAAGACCGCCGCGTTGGAATCTTCTCCACTTGCGCGACTTTCACTTGGTCAACCTGGCCGGCCGACCATCACGGTTATTCAAGAGACAAGCCTAACGAATCGTTCCAGGAAGCAATTCGTTGAAACACAGTTGCGTGGGGTGCTGTCAAATCATACGCAGAGTCTAACAAATCTATTCTTTCGCGACAACCTCGGTGCAACTGGGAATGTCATCCCCGCAGCGCCAATCCGGCACGAGTCGTCAGCGCCAACATACTGTCCGATCGGCCAGCCGGCTCGATTTAGGGGCGCCGGGACTTAAATTGAATAGTTTCAAGGGTCAAGGGATGTGATATCCTTGTTGGTGTGCGTTTTTAGTGGATCTATTGCAGTCTTCTTTCGGGGGACTGTGCGCCACCGCCCGGTGAGGCTCCGGTCACGTGGCAGGTTGAACTTCGCACGACAGATGATCGGGTTCGCGGCTGGGACCGCCGCATTCAGGCACACCTCCAATCGATCCCGACGAAACCATAAACTTTTCACCCTACTCGATTTGGCTGTAGTCTGAACGCAGATGCAAGAGCTCCTCTCACAACTTACCTCAATGATAGGTGCTCTGGCTCCGCGCCATGTCCTGGACATTCTCATTGTCTCATTCCTCATCTATGAAGTATTGCGCCTGATGCGTGGGACGAGAGCCGCGCAGATGGCTGGTGGGCTGCTTGCATTTGGTCTGGTCTATCAATTCTCGATCGTCCTCAAACTGACGACCGTCGAATTTTTGATGCGCAATATCGCTGTCTACCTCGGGTTCGGCCTCTTCGTTCTCTTTCAGCACGAGATTCGGGCCGCCCTGACGCAGATCGGCAACAACCTCTTGCTCAAAAAGCAACGCAACAAGAATCCATTTGGTGAAGAGTGGTACGATGAGGTAGTTCTTGCCGCGACGACCCTCTCCTCAGAAAAGACCGGCGCTCTGATGGTCTTCGAACGTGACGTTGGCCTGAAGACCTATATCGAGAGCGGCATTCGACTCGATGCGCGAGTCAACTACGATCTGTTGGTCACGATCTTCAACACCTACACCCCACTCCACGATGGGGCATTGATCATCAGCAATGCCCGAATTGCCGCCGCCTGTTGCTTCCTCCCACTCACCCAGAACCCCCGGATATCGCGGGAGCTGGGGACGCGTCACCGCGCGGCAATCGGCCTGACCGAAGATTGCGATGCTTTTGCGGTCATCGTTTCTGAGGAGACTGGGGTTATCTCATTCTCGATCGATGGCCATCTGCGCCGCAACCTCGATGGACCAAGTCTGCGACGAATGATCCAACAGGCGATGGAGCCGTGGCGATCCGAGGTTGAATCTCTCGAACTGGAGAAAGAGGAACGTCAGCGCGAGCGTGAACTGGAGAAACTGACCATCAACCGTCCGAGTGAAGCGGGGGTGGCTCGCGAGAACCGGTCGAGTGATCTCGATGGAGGTGCGCCATGAGACTTCAAACGGTCGGTGGCCTGCTGCGTGAGATCGCAAGCCGCATCTTCGAGAACAAATGGCTGAAGATCCTCTCATTGGTCCTCGCCATCCTGCTCTTTCGTTTCTCAAACCAGCCCGACTCTTTTGTGAAGATTTCCGGTGTGCCGGTTGAATTTCAGGGCATCCCGGCTGGCATGGAGATTGTGAACATCGACAGCCCGGTTGTCAGTGTTCAGGTCAAGGGACCACAGAATATGGTTACCGGCCTGACGAGCAACCAGATCTCCGTGACGGCCAACCTCTCCAACAAGGAACAGGGTGAACGAATCGCCCATCTTCAGACGCATCACGTCAAGCTGCCGGAGAGGATCGAGGTCCTCAACATCTCACCAACGACCATTCGCCTCCGGCTGGAGAAGACGGAGAGTCGGGCAGTTAAAGTGATCCCCATGACTGAGGGAACCTTGCCGCCGGGTCTGGAGATCTACGACACCTCGATCAATCCGGAAACGATCCTCGTCGAAGGTCCACAAAGAGATATCGAAAAGGTAACCCAATTTTCGACCGAGACCATCAACCTCGATCGACTGAGCAGCTCTTTCAATGCCCAAGTCGACGTCGAAGTCCCCACCCCGCTGCGAATCAAGGGTCGTGAGCAGGTGCGTCTAAGCATCACGATTGGCGAGAAGAGGCAGAAACGCACCGTCTCTGTGCCCGTCATTCTGCGGGGCAATCAGGCCGAGCAGCACCGCCCCAGTCCGCGCCGGGTCGACGTCGATCTCTTTGGCCCGGAATCGTTACTGCGCCAGATCGAGACGACCAATATTCAGGCTGAAATCAGTGTCATCGGTCTGCCGCGCGGTGAGACTCTCATCGCCCCGTCAATTACTCTCTCTGATCGCTTTCGAAACAAGATTTCGGTCACCGCGGTTCACCCCACATCCATCCGCGTCTTTTGACGCCACGACGGGAAGAATCATCCAACCAACCATATGCTGACACAGAAACTCTTTGGAACAGACGGTATCCGCGGAAAGGCGGGACAGTTCCCCCTTGATCCACCGACAATTAAGTTAATCGGCTATTTTCTGGCGCGCCGTCTTGGGAGTGGTTCGACCATTGTCATTGGCCGGGACACACGGGAATCCGGTCCCTGGATTGAGGAGGCGATCAGCAGAGGCATCGCGCTGGGTGGTGGGAGAACGATTGCCGCTGGGGTGATTCCCACCCCAGGGGTCGCGCTGCTGACAAAAGAGCTTCAAGCCAGCGCCGGGCTGGTCATATCTGCTTCGCACAACCCATATCACGACAATGGTCTGAAGATCTTTTCACCCAGTGGTCAGAAGTTGAGCGACGAGATGGAGATGGCCATCTCTGAGGATGTCACCGGGATTGGGCCAGCCCTGCTGCCGGCCCTCGAGCGCGCGGTTGATCCCCCGGCGGAGGTCAATCCGGCGCTTGCTCAACGCTACCAGGATTTCCTGCGCGCGCGAATCTCCGCGCCCCTCGTGCCAATCAGCTTGAAGATCGCCCTCGACTGCGCCAATGGCGCGGCCTCACAGATTGCCCCGCAACTCTTTGCCAGCCTTGGAGCAGAGGTGACGGTTATCAACGCAGCCCCTGATGGGCAAAACATCAACCAGGACTGTGGAGCCCTCCATCCCGACAGACTGCAGGAGCTGGTCATTGCCTCCGGGGCCGATCTGGGTTTCGCCTTTGATGGCGACGCCGATCGACTGATGCTTGTCGACGGTCAGGGAAGGCTGCTCGATGGGGACCACATCCTCTATCTGATGACCGACTACCTGTCTCGACATCAGCAGCTGACGGGTAACCGCGTCGTGGCAACCGTCATGAGCAATCTGGGTCTTGAAATTGCGCTTCGCAAGCGGGGCATTGACCTGGTTCGCACGGCGGTGGGTGACAAGTATGTACTTGATGAACTTCTGCGTGGGGGCGGAGCAATTGGTGGTGAACAGTCGGGCCATATCATCCTGCCGGAGATCAGTCTGGCTGGTGATGGAATGCTCTCCGCCCTCGAAATCCTGCGCGTCGTCACCGAATCTGGCCGCCCGGTAGCCGATCTTGCCGCAGGGATGGAACGGATGCCCCAAGTCCTGATCAACCTTCCGGTCAGTCATAAGGTTCCATTTGAAGAGATGCCAGCGGTTACCGCAGAGTTGAGCCGACTCGAAAATGAGATGGCCGGTAACGGAAGAATTCTGCTCCGCTATTCTGGCACTGAAAATCTGGTCCGGATCATGATTGAAGGATCTGATGAGACGACCATCAGGGGGCAGGCCGAGTCTCTGGCCAGGCTCATCGATAGCCAGCTCAACAGTTAGATCGTGCGGATTTAACCACTTGTGCCGGATCGGCACTTACGCTGGGTCGCCACTTGTGCTGGGTCGGTTCGCGCGCAGCAACGTCACAATCTGCTCGATCACGGTGACCGGAACCTCGAGGGTCGACAGATCGGCGGTGCCGAGAATGGTCTTGATCATCCCATCGGCATGGAGTTCAATCGCGCGGGTCCGCTCGAGCAGCTCCTGATCTTCCAGACGCTCCCTGATCCGCCTGATCTCAGCAATAATCTCGAAGACGGCAAACGGATTACCGCTTGCCGTGTCGGCGAAACCGCTGACCGATAATCGAGAGGAACGCTTCATAATCGTATCCTTTCAGGACCTCCCAGGCCTCGTGACTGAGATATCCGGCATATCGACTTCGGGGAACTCTCTTTCCGGTGGCCTCATCCCTCTCCGTCCAGCAGCGCCAGAGATTCCATCCCTGGTCGTCTCTTCGCCACTCACATCCCCACGGAGTCGGTGGACCAGCCGCCGGTCCCTTACCCCTCGATTTTTTCAACCCGTTCGATTTACCTGATCCGCCATCGGACTGAAGCAAACTCGCCGCTCCGCGCCTCTCCAGAGCAGGTGGCAGAGACCTTCCAACTATTTTCAGTTGAGGTTTGCGAGTCAGGCCAGGGGACTCCTGTCGACGCGCCTCCACCCCAGCGGGAATCGGGACGGTGGGGAGGCGAAGAGTCGCCCCCTCCTGGATCGCTGCTTGTGCCGTCGGGTGGGGTGGTACGGCTAGCGTCACCACCGGACCAGTCTCCCCTTCCCGCCCGGACGGCCTCACGCTTTTGGGTCGGATGAATCCATTATTCCCTGCAGGTTGCTCTGGCCCTGAAAATTGCCCTGGACCTGGAAGTTTCCCTGTCCGCCAGGCAAGGTAGCGCGCGAGAACCCGGTCACCTGATGTCCTGGCAGCGCCGGTGCGTTAACGGCTCCACCAAGCACCCGGGCGGCCAGCTGACCAGCCTCCCATTCAGCCCGATCGACCATCGCCGCCTGCAACTTCTCACTCTGCAAACCATCGCTCTTTGCTTCGAGAATGATCTCTTGCTGGCGCCCCTGGTAACGCAGCTCAAGCCTGATCAATCTGATTACCGGGTCAGAGAGGGTAATCGCCAGAACGATCAACAAGACGGCAATGAAGACCGAGACCGCGCCCCAACTCAGCCAGGTCTGCTGGAACGTATGCAGCGGCAGGTTCTTGACCATCATGAAATGGGTGACGATATTGATCAGCATCACTACGACCAGAAAGGCCATTCCAGCAATCGAGATCAGCCTCTCGAGCGTCGAGGAGAATGCACGCGTAAATCCATAAACCAGCCAGATGAATGCCCCTTCAACAACAATTACCGCAAATAGAGAAAGGGTGAGCTGGAAGGCGCCGGGAAGGTCGACGAAACCCTCACGGTAGATCATGAAGGAGGAAACGCAACTCAGGAGGGTAATACAGACCAGAATGACCGATCCGCCCAGAATTACATTCTTGCGATGCTGATTGTATTTGAATGCCTGATTTACTGTGCTCATTGTCTCTCCCTTATCAACCTCCGCCGCGTGGAACCGCACTCCCTCGCGGCTGGATGGTCCGAATACTTGATGACCCGGTCTCTTGATTTATGTCAGCAGATCCGTTTTCGTCTTCATCTGCCAACTCAGCTTTCACGACTGCGCCGCTCGATCAGATCCCAGTCGAGCGCCCAGCATTTCAAACCAGCCTCACCGATGGCTCCTCCGCGCAGACCTACGTGATCCAAGCTTCCCAACTGGTCCTCGCGCCTTCCCGGCCGTACCGCTCCTGACCAGACCGGTGTTCGATACCGCTTCTCGCTGCGGACTCTCTCTTTCAATAATGCAATCTGCGTCACGAGTCCGCGTGCCTGATTGATCGTTCGCTCGCTCCCGGCCACTCTCTCTTCTGTTTGACTGCTTTCACCTGCTCTGTTTGACATACCTCCCCCTTTCACACCAATTACGTGCCCTCTGCGACTGCTCAACCTGCCACTTTGTGTTGCAGGACGATGAATGTTGAAGATTGAAATGTTGGTGACTTTCGCCACCCCGTATCCTGATGACCGGTCCGATTCGACGATGTCCCCTTTCGCACGTCCCACCGCACCATCATTGGCTTCCGGCACACGCTGACCAGCGACGATCGATCAACTTTGAGCAAACAGGCTCCGCATTGATCGACTGAACCTTCTCAACGGGAGGCGTGGGCCCATCCATTTGGCGCGGGCTGCCAAATGGACGGACGCCTCAGGCTGAGTGATTGGTTCAAGTGGTGCAGGTGGAAAGGAGAGATCGATACCACCTCCGGCGACCATTCCTTTGTTACAAACAGGGTGAAGACGTTTCATACGTGCAACATTTTGAACAAAGGAGGTTGGACGCCAACCAGGCCATAATCTGATAAATCGCAGCCTGGTGGAGAGATGCGTCAAAGCGCATCCGGTTGATGGTCAAAACTTTTATGGAGAGTGTCGATCCAGAGATCTGCGGTGATCGGAGCGTTCACTCTTCGCTCGAAAGACGATTGTCTATTTGTAACGACGGATCAGACCAACGACCAGCCCCTGGACGCGAACACGTTGGGGGGGCTTGACGATGATTGGTGTGAAATTTTCGTTTGCCGGTTGGAGCCGGATCTGATGTCGTTCGTGATAGATCTTCTTGACCGTCGCCTCGTTGTCGTCGACCAGTGCGACGACCGTCTGGCCATTACGGGCATTCTCCACCGGTTCGACAATGATCAGGTCACCGTCGGCTATCTGTTCATCGCGCATTGAATCGCCACGGACGCGCAGTGCGAAACGACGGCTGGCAAAGAGATCCGGGGAGACGGTGATGGTCTCGCGAGTCAGAACTGCTTCGATGGGCAGTCCGGCCGCGACGACCCCGAGAAGCGGAATCTCGTACTCGCCGGCGGTCACGGAGGACTGGATCAGCTCGATGCCGCGCTGGACATATTTCTGGCGGCGAATCAGTCCCTCGCGTTCGAGTGCCGCGAGCTGCTCGTGCACAGTCGCCGGGGAGCTGAGATTAAAGTGCTCCTGAATCTCCGCGATCGTCGGGGCATATCCGTGTTTCTGATGAAACCGCGACAAGAAGTCATGCAGATTCATCTGTTTTGGTGTCAGAGCCATGGCTTGTCCTTCAATATGGCATTTAAAATGGCATTTAAAAATATGGCATTCACAATTGTGGTACTCATAAAATGGACAACTGGCGAGACCGACTGCTCAGTCCAGGGCGTTGCCTTTTCAATGCCGTAGCACAATTTCAGTAGTCCCAAGTCTGTTTGATCTATTTAAGTTTTTCTACTTAAACTTCTCGACCTAAACTTCTCGACCTAAACTTCTTGACTTAAATTTCTCGACTTAAATTTCTCGACTACTTTGATCTTTTGGATCTTTTGGATCTGCGCAGTCTTTTTGAC
>JBEAVZ010000528.1:0-2791 GCA_041160645.1 Acidobacteriota bacterium | reverse complement strand
GCACAATGATGGGCGCCCGCGGCCATCCCTCGGTCCCACGATCACCGCGGCGATCGACTACCTGGATGGCAGCGTCGCCGGGCAGCGTTTCTGGATTCAGGATGGTGGAATTCCTGACCTGCTCAGGAGCTATAGCGCCAACCCGCCGCGAGGCGAACTCGATCTCCAATCGCTCCTCCGCAACTTTGGCCGAGACGAGCGCCGACTCGATCTGCTGGCCGGGATCATGCCGTGGTTTGCCCAGGGAGTCGATGCCGCGGACGGGCGGCTGCAGCTGCGGCGTCCCTTCTGGACCCTTGGTCTCTTTGGGAAGCGCCAACTCCATCTCGACTGGAGAGTGGAGCGATCCGCGCCGGTGTTCGAGGCGATCCTCGGCAAGCACGAGCAGCTGAGCCGGATGGTCGGCGGCCGGCCCATCCTGCCCCCCTCGTGGAAGTTCGCGCGCCAGGCGCCCTCACTTCTCGTCACGCCCCATCCCCTCGGAGGCTGTCGCATGGCCAGGACTCCCGCGCTGGGGGTGGTCGATCATCGCGGCGAGGTCTTCGGGTATCGTAACCTCTTCGTCTCTGATGGCGCGATCATTCCGACCGCCCTCGGCGTCAACCCCTCCCGGACAATAGGCGCTCTTGCCGAGCGAATTGCAGCGACCATTGCCAACGAAGGACGTTAGCCTTCACAATGTGGAATTGCCGAATGGCAATGGGCCGCAATTGAACCAATGGTCACCGTCTGACACCTTGGGAGGATCCGGAGATGCCGCGTTACTGGATGATCACAAATCGTAAGGAGACGACCCGCGTCGGCGTAAAGCAGACCGGAAAGAGCCTGCTCGGCGAGGATATCGCCACTGAGCTGACCTGGTGGACGGCCGAGTCTGGCCCGCTCAACCAGATGACCTCCTGGCAGAAGGTGCGCCCCGGCGATTTCCAGAAAGAGTTGATCAGGGCGGTCGCCGACTTTCCATTGGTGCGCGATCTCGATCCGCACGACCAGCAACGCCACGTCACCCTCTACATTCATGGTTACAACAACGACTGGGCCGATGCGGTATCGCGCTATGAGCAGCTCTGTCGTGACCTCTTTGAGAGTCGCGATCTGGGCGTCTGTGTCCTCTTCACCTGGCCCTCGGATGGGCAGGTGAGCGGCTACCTGCCGGATCGGCGTGACGCGCGTCGATCCGGGGATCAGCTGGCGGAGGTGCTCAATCTGCTCTACGACTACCTCGTCGGGCGGCAACGGGAGATGGATCCGCTCAAGCGGTGCCGGGCCAAGACCTCGATCATTGCCCACAGCATGGGCAATTACGTGCTGCAGGAAGCGCTGCGCCATGCCTGGGATCGGAATGAACGGCCGATGCTCGTCAGCCTCGTCAATCAATTGCTGATGGTCGCGGCTGATGTCGACAACGATCTCTTCCGCAGCGGCGAACAATCCGATGGCAGCGCGGGTGATGCTATCGCCCAGCTGACCTATCGCGTCTCCTCGCTCTTCTCCGGCCGCGATCAGACGCTGGGGCTCTCCGCCGGGCTGAAGCATTTTGGCAAGCGGCGGCTCGGTCGAAGCGGCCTCGATAAACGTTATGAGATTCCTGACAACGTCTGGGATATCGATTGCAGTCCGTTCTTTCCCCCGGAGACCGATAACGTCCACAGCGCCTATTTTACTGAGCCAAAGGTGATCGATCTGATGGAGCAGATCCTGCGCGGGATCGATCGGAATGAGTTGGTCAGACGAGAGTTAGCTCCGGCGATCAATCGCACTGCCTGAGGAGATCAGAAAGGGTCTCGAACCGTCTTGCCTGAACCTGAAAGAAGCGTCACGGAAAATTACTGGAATCCTCATACTGGGGGCGCGGGTCTTCAGACCCGCATGTCTGACGCGAGTCGTCCTTACCACAGACCAGGGGATGTCAGCGAGGCCCAAACCAGAGCGCAATCATCCTCAGACATCACAGTTATTTCGGTACAATATCGACTTTGCAAAAGCCCTGTGAGCCGGAGGCCCGCGCACCCAGGCTCTGGCAAAAAGTCTGGTCTTCAAGTAAGATGCCCACTCGTTAATGATTGAACTGCCCCACGACATCGACATCCACCATCCATCCAACCGTGCCTGATCCATCAGGCCACCAGCTATGAGGAGGTTCGATATGCCAGCCAGAAAAGCCAAAGATACCACCACCCGGACGAGGGGCTCCAAATCACCACACGTCGACAAGGTCTACAATCTCGTCCCCTCGGTGAAGACTGAGAGCGACTGGACCTTTGCCGTCGGCCTGAAGGCCGGCGTCCTGAGGCGGCGTGGTGAGTTGCCCGCGACCGTCGACCTCCGCAAATCGTGGTGGAAGATCAGCAACCAGGGGCAGACCGGTTCCTGTGTTGGTTGGGCGACGGCCGACGGCGTGCTGCGTTACCATCTGGTCACGGCCAATCGTCTGCCGCAGAACAACAAGCTCTCGGTGCGCTTCGTCTGGATGGCCTCGAAGGAGACCGATGAGTTCACCTTCCGCCCAACCTCCTTCATTGAGGCGTCGGGAACCTCGCTCAAGTCGGCCATGGACATCATCCGCAAGTATGGCTGTCCGCTCGACAAGGAGCTGCCATTCAACATCGATACGCTGATGTATACGAGCGACGAGAATCTGCTCTATGTCAGCGCCTCGACGCGCAAGGCGGCCAACTACTTCAACCTTGGCAAGGATCCCAACCAGTGGAAGCAGTGGCTGGCGACGACGGGGCCGATCCTCGCCGGAGTGGTGGTCGATTCGACCTGGGTCAATGCGTCAAAGACGCGC
>JBEAVZ010000489.1:0-8142 GCA_041160645.1 Acidobacteriota bacterium | reverse complement strand
CAGGATGGCAAGGTCAACAACGGCGGTCAGTTCAACTGGACGACCCACGTCAGCCAGAACATCAGCTGGTTGAGCGGCAAGCATGAGTTCAAGATGGGCTGGGACCTTCGCCGGCTCAGAACGATGTCGGTGGATGCGGCTGGAACCAACGGTCTGTTCCAGTTTGAGCGGGCGCAGACCGCTCTTCCGACGGCCACCGGCACGACCGGTCATTCATTCGCCAGCTTCCTGCTGGGAGCGCCCAACCAGGTTGCTTTCACCACGTTGCCGGTTCCCGATCCGCAGATTCGCTATGGTTACCACGCGGCCTACTTCCAGGACAACTGGAGAATCAAGTCGAATCTGACGCTCAACCTCGGTATGCGCTATGAGGTGCCGATTGGCTTCCACATGGCCAACTTCCAGTTCTCGGCGATGGATCCCAATCTGCCGAATCCGGCGGCTGGCGGTCGTGCCGGCGCGATGGTCTTTGCCGGCGCGGGCCCGGGCCGCTCGGGGGACAAGCGCTTCTATCCGACCGACTTCACGAACGTCGGACCGCGCTTTGGCTTTGCTTATGAGGCGACCTCGAAGACGGTCGTGCGCGGCGGTTTCGGTATCTACTACCAGACGCTGGGCAATGGCGGTTGCGGTTGCACCCTCGGCTTCTCCGGCAACCCGGGCACGATTCTCGCCGACGGCGTCGCCCCGGCAGTGCTCTGGGATGCTGGTGTGCCGATTCCGCAGGGCGCCAAGCCGCCCTTCATCGATGCTGGTCTCGGAGTCCTTTCGGCTCCGACTCTCGACCTGCTCGGTCCCGATTTTGGCAAGGCTCCGCGCATCTACAACTGGAGTCTCAACGTTCAGCACGAGATCAAGGGCTTCCTGATCGATATCGCCTATGTTGGCAACCGCGGCCGGGGACTCTCCTCGACCCTCATGGCCAACCAGGTCGATCCGAAGTATCTCTCGCTCGGCCAGCTCCTGCGGCGTCGTATTGACGACCCGGAGGTGGTGGCGCGTGGTTTCACCAAGCCTTACGCGGCCTTCCCGAACAACCAGACGCTGGCGCAGGCTCTGCGTCCGTTCCCACAGTACTTCAACGTGTTTGACCGCAATTCCGGCGACGGCCAGTCCTGGTACGATTCGCTGCAGGTCAAGGGCGAGCGGCGCTTTGGGTCATGGCAGATGATGGCCTCCTACACCTGGTCGAAGTCGCTCGGCCAGCTTCACTTCCGGCAGATCTTCAGCCAGACGCAGACGCAGGCTCAGAACAACTATGATCTGAGCGATGCGAAGTCGCTGCTGGCCTTCGATCAGCCGCACATGGCCAACATTCTGAACTCGTTCGATCTTCCAATTGGCCGTGGCCGCAAGTTCTTCGGCTCGGCCAACCGGGCGGTCGACGCTTTCATCGGCGGCTGGACGCTCGGCGTGATCAACCGGTATGCCTCGGGTGGTCCGCTGGACATCGCGGCGCCGAACACGCTGAACGTCGGAACGCTCTTCACTCTCTACAAGAAGGCCAATTTGAACACGGCGGTGCCGATTCGGACGGGGATCGATCGCAAGACTCTTGATCCCAACAATCCGTCTGCGCGCTGGTTTGGTTGCCGACCGGAGGCTGTTCCCAATCGCCCCGGCGCTGTCCAGTGCGCTGCCAACTCGACTCCCTTCAGCATTCCGGGTGAGTTCGAGTTCGGAAACGCGTCGCAGTTCATGGGCGCTTTCCGTCAGCCGCCGGTCTTCACCGAGAATATCTCGATCGTCAAGAAGTTCAACTTCACCGGCGACGGTCGGGTTCGTTTCGTCTACCGCATGGACATCTTCAACCTGTTCAACCGGACCAACTTCGGTGTGAACGGGGCGATTGGCAACGCCGATTTCGGAAAGGCGACCGGTCCACAGCAGGGCGCCCGCATCATCACCATGGGCGGACGTCTGGAGTTCTAGTTGATCGAGCCGGGGCGCCAACCAGCTCTTCACCGGGCTGGTTGGCGCGAAGCTTCGGCGGAGATGAAGAGGGGGGTGAAGACTCTTTGCCCCTTCTTCTCGCGCCAGAAGGTTCTCTTACCCCTCCAGCCACTGGCGGTGGCGGTTTGACCATGATCGTCAGCTTCTGACTCACATCTCAAATTTTTAACCTATGCCTGCCTGTCGCGTTTGTCGGCAGGCAGGCTTTTTTACAGGCGTATTGAACCGTATTGAATTGGATCACCGCGGGTTCGATTGGCTGTTTCCACTCCCTACTTCCCAAGAGCCAGAAGAGCCGGAGCAGAAAGATCAGCGGTGATTGCGGCAGATAAACTTCAGCGGGGCTGAAGTTTCGGTGGAAAAGGAATAGACTCGGGATAATGAAGATCGAGAGTTTGGACAATTTTCCCTACTGGGCCGTCGCGGCGCGGGACCTGTTGGATCGGCTTGGGGCGGGGCCGGACGGATTGAGTTCGAGCGAGGCTGGTCGTCGGCTGGCTGAATTTGGGCCCAACCGGTTGCGTGACGCGGGAAGGACGCGGGCTCTCCTGATTCTCCTCGCCCAATTCAAGAGTCCGCTCGTCCTCATGCTGGTCTTTGCCGCCCTGATCTCGGTCCTCACGGGTGGGGTGGTCGATACCCTGATTCTGCTTGGCATCATCATCGCGAGCGCCCTGCTGGGGTTTGTTCAGGAGTACCATGCCGGCAATGCGGTAGAGCGGTTGCGGCAGCGGGTGCGGTTGATGGTCCAGGTGCGGCGGGACGGCCAGACGGGAGAGGTTGGGGTTGACGAGGTGGTGCCGGGAGATATTGTTCTTCTCTCGGCGGGGAGTCTGATTCCGGCGGACGGGGTCGTGCTGACGGCCAATGACTTCTTTGTCAATGAGGCCGTCATGACTGGCGAGACCTTTCCGGTCGAAAAGAGACCCGGTCTCGTTGGCGGGGAAGCCTCCCTTGTCGAGCGCAGCAACGCCGTTCTGATGGGGACGAGCGTCCGCTCGGGCACGGCGGAAGTCCTGATCTGTCGGACGGGGATGGGGACGGAGTATGGGCGCATCTCGGCCCACCTCAACCTGCGTCTGCCGCCAACCGAGTTTGAGCAGGGCATTCACCACTTCGGGAACATGCTGACACGGCTCATGACCCTCCTCATGTTCATCGTCTTTGCGATCAATGTGCGCCAGAATAAGCCGGTCATCGATTCGCTTCTCTTTGCGGTCGCGCTGGCGGTCGGATTGGCGCCGGAGCTGCTGCCGGCGATCATCAGCATCACTCTTTCCCGGGGCGCGCAGTTGATGGCCCGGCGCGGAGTGATCGTCAAGAAGCTGACGGCGATCGAGAATTTTGGGAGCATGGACGTGCTCTGCACCGACAAGACGGGGACCCTGACGCTTGGGGTGGTCACGCTCGACGGGGCAGTCGATTCGGCCGGCCAGCCCGCGGAGCTGGTGCGCCGCATGGCCTGGCTCAATGCAAATTACCAGACCGGCCTGGTCAACCCGCTCGATGAGGCGATCCTCGCGACGCCGGCAGTCGATCTCACCCCCTACCGTAAGGTTGAAGAGATCCCCTACGATTTCATCCGCAAGCGGCTCAGCGTGGCCGTGGCCAACGCGACCAATATCGAACTGATTACCAAGGGCGCCTTCGAGCAGGTGCTGATGATCTGCACGACGATGCGTGACGATGCCGGCGCCGTTGTTCCGCTCGATGAGCGCCGCTGCCAGGATCTGCGGCGGCTCTTTGCCAACTGGAGTGATCAGGGGTTCAGAGTGCTCGGAGTCGCGACGCGTGTGGTCGAGCCGCGCGAGGAGTACACGACCGCCGATGAGGCGGAGATGACCCTGCTCGGCTTTCTGCTCTTCTTTGATCCACCACGTCCCGAGACGGCCCAAACGATCGCGTCGCTGGAGCGACTTGGCGTCGAGCTGAAGATCATTACCGGCGACAATCGGAGCGTGGCCCTCCACGTCGCGAAAGAAGTGGGGCTCGAGGTGCGTGGTCTTCTGACCGGGGCGGAGATGAGTCGGCTGCACGACGAGGCGCTCTGGCAGCAGGCCGACCGGACGACAATCTTTGCCGAGGTCGATCCGAACCAGAAGGAGCGGATCATCGCCGCGCTGCGCAAGATGGGGCACGTCGTGGGTTACCTTGGCGACGGCATTAATGACGCACCGGCGCTCCACGCCGCCGATGTCGGCGTCTCGGTCGATACGGCCGTCGATGTGGCCCGTGAAGCGGCCGACTTTGTCCTGCTTGAACACAGCCTCGAGGTTCTCTGTGAAGGGATTGCCGAGGGGCGACGTATCTTTGCCAATACGCTCAAGTATGTCTTCACGACGACGAGCGCCAACTTTGGCAATATGTTCAGCATGGCCGGACTCTCCATCTTTCTGCCCTATCTGCCTCTGCTGCCGACCCAGATTCTGCTCAATAATTTTCTCTCCGACTTTCCGGCTATGGCGATTGCCACCGATGAGGTTGATCACGAGATGGTCGATCAGCCGCGGCGGTGGGATGTCGTCTTCATCCGCAACTTCATGATCGTCTTTGGGCTGGTCAGCTCGTTCTTCGACTATCTGACATTTGGGCTGCTGCTGCTGGTGGTGAAGGTTGGGGAGGCCGAGTTTCGGACGGGTTGGTTCATCGAGTCGCTCCTGACGGAGTTGATGATTCTGCTTGTGGTGCGGACCCGGCGGCCGCTCAGTCAGAGCCGTCCCGGCTTCTATCTCTGGTTGAGCACTCTGCTCGTCTCGGTGCTGACGATCGCCTTGCCCTACCTGCCAGGAGTGGGGCGCCTCTTCAACTTCGTGCCGCTCTCGTGGCCGGTCATGCTGATGCTCGTCGCGATCACCCTGCTCTATGTCATCGCCAGTGAGGTGGCGAAGAGATTCTTCTACCGCTGGGTCGATCGTCGTTCCCGGCGGCCGGGCGCTCTTCAGCGGAGCTGATCGGTATCGAGCCAGATCGTGACTGGTCCGTCGTTGTGGATCTCGACCATCATCATCGCCTGGAACTGCCCGGTCGCAACGCGGAAGCCGAGCTCGCGGAGGCTGCTGACAAAGGCTTCGTAGAGGGGGATCGCCAGCTCCGGGCGGGCCGCCTCCGAGAAGCTTGGCCGCCGCCCCCGCCGGCAGTCGGCGAAGAGGGTGAATTGCGAGACGACCAGGATCTCCGCTCCAACCTCGAGCGCCCCGAGATTGAACTTGCCCGCGGCATCGGTGAAAATCCGCAGTTGCGAGATCTTCCGGGCCAGCAGCTCCACCTCGGCCAGCGTATCGTTGGCCCCAACTCCGAGCAGAATGACCAGCCCGGGGCCGATCTCACCGGTCAAATGACCCTCGACCGTGACCCGGCCTGCCGTGACCCGTTGCAGTAAGGCGCGCATATCTTCTCCTATCTTCTCCGTGATTTACTGAGCCTTTTGGCGGAACTACCCTGCTGGGAGGCAAACCGCGCGACGATGGCATGGAACTGGTCCCGATCGCGCCCGCTGATTGCCACGGCGGCGTCAGCCGATTGGATGGCATACGGGTAGCCGTTCCCGACGATCACCTCGGCCCTGATCAGGTCGATCACCCGGTCGAGGTGGCCCCGCTCTTCCACCCAGAGGGGGATCTCGAGTCGGGCGGGGGGCGTCGTGCGGCTGGTCTTGAGGTAGACAAAACCGATGCCCCGCCGGTAGCTCTCGAGGGACTCGAGGATGCTCTCCTTTCCGCGGACGGAACCGCCGCGAGCGCAGACCATAAGCGGAGTTCGCTCGCCCCATTGCAGGTGCGGGTCGAGGATCTGCGCGTCATCGATTCCCGGGTTGCTGGTCAGCCCGAAGGCGTGCGCGAGCAGATTGAGGAGGTCCCGGGAGCGGCTGCCATCCACATAGCCAATGACCGGGATCCCCGTCCGCTCCGCGGTCCGGAGGAGCGCCAGAAGCGCCGCGGTGTAGCGGGGGCGCAGCTCATCCGCGAGCCGTTCGGCGAAGGAGATGACCAGCGAGCTGTCGATCAAGCCGATCGCCAGACGATCTTCCACTCCATCGCCGCCTCGACCATGAGCGATGGAGGCGGCGATGGAGTCGGCGATGGCTTCGAGCCGACGTTCGAGAGTTCGCATCTCCAGTTCAAAGCGGCGCAGATTGATCAGCTGCTCGGTCTGGAGGTCATCCCGCGTGCCGGGAGATCTCTGGAGATCCCGGGGCGTGAGCAGCTCGAACTCAATCTGCCGTTCATAGCGCCCATCGAGGGTGTGGTGGTTCTCGAACCAGACCGCCTGGACGGCCGCGACCGGCAGGTCAGAATCGGTGAGCGGCATGATCTGGCTGCCGTCGACGGCGACGACGACCTGCTGGCCGAGAATCCCCGCCGCCCATTCCCGCGCCGCCGCGTGGTGCTCAAATGTGGCGGGGAAGGGGACACGCAGGCCACGGTATCGATCGACCTCCGCGGTTGGAAGCGCGCCCGGAGCAGTGATCTCTCCGACCAGGGCGAGGATCTCCGCGCCGGAGAGGGTCGCCAGTTTCGAGAGGGCCCGTCCATACTCGACCGCCTCATCCTGTCTGGTCAGCTCAAACGCCTCGAAATCACTCCATCGAGCTCCCAATTCGTCGATGATCTTTGTCGGAACTATCATGCTGCTAGTGTGGCGACTCGACCGGGGGATGGCAAGAAGACGGCCGATCTTTCAGGCGGAAATTCTGCCGCGAGCAGGCGTGGCCACCTGAAAAATGTCTGAGCCACTGGTGGGGTAAGCATCTAGCTGTGTGCGCTGTCAACTGCTTGCTTGCCTTGCTCAACTGGCTGTGATAATTTTTCAACTTGTTCATTACTTAAAAAGAGTATTTTCTCAAATCTATTCCTGGAGGCCCGGTATGAAGATTACAGAGCGCAAAAGTGGCGATGTGACAGTGCTCGATATCGAGGGAAAGATCCTGCTCGGTGAAGGCGACGTTCAGCTCAAGCGCAAGATTGATGAACTGGTTGAAAGAAACGAGATCAAGGTTGTCCTGAACCTTGAGAATGTTCCCTACATGGATAGCGGTGGACTGGGCGAGATTGTCCGCAGCTACACGACCGCGACCAGGGCAGGTGGAAACCTGAAGCTTCTCCACGCCACCAAGCGCATCAGCGACCTGCTGATGATCACGAAGCTGATCACGGTCTTTGAGATCTTTGATGACGAGCCATCGGCAGTCAGCAGCTTCAGTTAATAATCCCCCAAAGCGAGCCGGCGGTCTGACATAGTTATCGGCCCGGAAGACCATTGAGTCGACATATCTCGATGGTTCCCCGGGCCTTATCTCTTGGTGGGGTTATCTGCTGAGCGCACCGTGACGGCGCAGTATCTCGAGAGTCGGCTTGATGGGCAGCGCCTCGACCCGGTGTCCGTCGCGGCCAGTGAGGGTCGTGGCCCGGAAGAGGGAGTTGTAGATGGCCTCTTCGGTGGCCTCGATCACTCCCTGAAAGAGCGGCGAGAGGGCCTCATTGCCAAGCAGCTCGACGGAGCGAAGTGGGGCGGCGGCGCGGATGAGGTTGGCGGTGCTGAAGGCGATGACGTAGTCGCCGCTGCCGTTGCTGCCGGACGAACCGGTCCGGGCCAGCCCGGCGAGGGCGCGTTCAGCGAGTCGTCGTAACTGGCGGTGGTCGAGCGGAGCGTCGGTCGCCACGACGATGATGATCGATCCGTCCGCGCGGTCACGCGGTGACGACTCTCGTGACCGGCCTGACTGCCGGCCCTCGACCGCCTCGCGAAGGTAATACTGGCCGAGGCCCTGGCCGACTGGCGCTCCGCCGATGGTCAGGACTCCGCCATAGTTGCTCTGGACGAGCACCCCGACAGTGTAGCCGCTCTGGCGCGGACCACCCGGCGGACTGAGCGCTGCCGGAAGCTGGCGGGATGAGGTGCCAATGCCGCCCTTGAAGCCAAAGGCGACCGTGCCGGTGCCCGCCCCGACCGATCCCTCCTCGACCATTCCATCACGGGCGTTGCGCAGCGCCGCGACGACCTCTTCCCGTCCAAGATGGCGACCGCGAATATCGTTGAGGTAACCGTCATTGGTCTCCCCGACGACGGGATTGATCGACCGAACCTCCTCATTGCCGGGCAGGGCAAGCATCCATTCGATCAGCGCATCGGCAACCTTCGGCACATTGAGAGTGTTGGTGAGCAGAATCGGCGTCTCGATCTCTCCCAGCT
>JBEAVZ010000474.1:0-4289 GCA_041160645.1 Acidobacteriota bacterium | reverse complement strand
CGTCCGTCTGGCGCCAGACCAGGAAGTTCCGCCCATCGGCGGCCGCCTGTGGGCCCCGCAGTGGCTGGCGTTCGGTCAGTTCAGATGTATTGGCGCGCACGGTGACGGCTCCACTCACCGGGACATAGACTGTTCCGGTGTCGTTCAACTGGATAAGAATCGGCCCGAGCAGCACCGCCGAGGCGAGCGAGCCGAAGAGGATCGCGATCTGCTGCGCCGATGGCGTCGCGCCGACCAGGTGGCCGGTCTTCAGCGCCTGCGCCGTCGTTCCGCCATTCGAGGCGGCGATGCAGACGATCGCTCCGACCGAGAGCGCCGTCACATAGTAGGGCGGCGTCGTCCAGCCGATGATGACGAAGATGAGGCAGGTCAGCAGCAGTGTCGCGACCGTCATTCCCGAGATCGGATTGGATGAGGAGCCGACCTCACCCGTCAACCGGGCCGAGACCGTCACGAAGAGAAAGCCGAAGAGGACGATCATCAACGCCCCGGCCAGATTCATCTGCAGGCTCCGGAAGAGCAGGATCAGCGCCACCAGCAGGACTACGCCGCCAATCACCCACCCGGTCGGCAGATCACGATCGGTCCGTTCAATCACCCCGCCGCTTCCTCCACGCCCACCGCGCAGATCGCTCAATCCGCCGCGAATCCCGGCGAGGATCGTCGGAATCGACCGGAACATGCTGATGATCCCGGCGGCGGCCACGGAGCCGGCGCCAATATAAAGGATATATGCTCCGCGAATATCGTCCGGCGTCATCGCGCTAATCGGCATCGTTCCTGGCGCCAGCGGCCCCGCCGCGCTCCCGCCAAAGAAGCTGATCGCCGGAATCAGGACCAGGTAGGCGAGGATGCCGCCCCCGACCATCAACCCCGCAATGTAGGGGCCGATGATGTAGCCGACGCCGAGCAGCTCGGGCGAAATCTCCGCCGAGATCGATCCGCCACGGAAGGGCGCACCGAAGACCCGCTCCGGAATCTCCTTCCAGACCTTGAAGGCCGACATCAATGACTTGTAGGCCAGTCCAATCCCAAAGCCGGTGAAGATCGTCCGCGCCCCAATCTTCAGCGCCCCAACCTCGACCGTCCCCGCCTTCACCGCCACGGCGAGTGACTCATCGTCGGCCCCGGCCTTCAGCACCTCGGCGCAGGCCGTTCCCTCCGGAAACTTCAATATCCCATGCTGCTTGACGATCATCGCCCGGCGCATCGGAATCATCATCAGGATGCCGAGCAGCCCGCCGAGCACTCCGACCAGCATGACATTGAGAATCTCGAGGTCGAACCCCAGAATCAGAATCGCCGGAATTGTCGCCCCAAAGCCAAAGGCGATCGACTCGCCCGCCGACCCCGCCGTCTGGACGATGTTGTTCTCGAGGATCGTCGCCGGTCGGAAGCCCAGCTTCGAGAGTAACCGGAAGATGGTGATCGAGATCACCGCGACCGGAATCGAGGCGCTCACCGTCAGTCCGGTCTTCAGCACCAGGTAAAGGGATGACGCCCCGAAGACGATCCCCAGCACCGTCCCCAGCAGGAGTGGAAGAAGGGTCAGCTCCCGCAGGCTCGCGTCTGCCGGAATGAATGGTTTGAAGCTTTTGTCCATTTGATGTCCTGGGCCAGCAATCCTGGGCCTGAAATCCGTCGCGTGCCGGTACTCGCCACCTTCTTAGCCGAGCGTCCTGATCCCGGTCGCCCGGGCAAGTTCGCCCGGGGCCGCCCAGCCGGCCGTCGCCAGCCAGGTCTCCCTGATCGTGGCCATCGCCACATCCGGCGCCATCTTCACCGCATACTCTTCCGGAAAGCGTCCCTCGGCGAGGGTCCAGAGATAGGTGAACTTCGGCTGATAGAGCACCTCGAGCGGCACAACGATCATCGCCCCCTGCAACTCGTCGAGCGCGCGGGTCAGGGGCCGCCGATCGGCCAGCCCTGCCGCCTTCCGCAGGTCAGCCGTCTCCATCTCCCATTCCCGCCGCAGCACCTTCAGGACCGACCGCGCCTCCGGCGTGAGCCGCTGGCTCTCCTCCCTCCGCCCCACCCCAAGCAGAGCCCGGAAGGGCGCGATCATTCTTGGGGCGAGAAACATCGCCTTTCCCCGCGCCAGCTTTCCATAATAGACGCGACCCCGTCGGATCAGATTGTCCTTCAAGGTCCAGGCAAGCGAACTCTCCTCGTCCTTCTGGACGTTCCGTGGCATATACGCGTCACGTCGACCACAGACGGCAATATAGAGTGAGGGACCGGGCTGCCGCGCGTCCGTCAGACACCCGGCAAACCCGACCTCATCGATGAATCGCTCTGCCTCGTTGACCGTCTCAACCCGGCGCGAATCCTCACGCCGCCAGTAATGGTCCCGCGTCGTCTCGTCCATTAGTCGACTCGCTTAGCCTGCCAACTACTCGTTCGGGCTCTGGCGGGTGATCTTCGAGCGGAAATCCTTCAGATTCTCCTGCTCGTTGAGCGCCCGCACGATCCGGAACCCGACCATCGTCGCCTCCGTGTGCCACCAGATACTCTGCGGATCCTGCGGATCACGCAGACTCCAGTCACTCTCCGAACCCCGCCGCGCCGCACTCCGCAACCGCCCGACCTCGTCATCCCACGTCCCCCCACGCACGACGTGCGAATATCGCTTCTCCCCCGGCAGCAACACCGGCCCGAGAGCAATCTTCTTCAGGTCGAGCGTCCGATAATAGTTCGGGTCATACTGGTCGAGGCACCATTCGGCGACATTGCCGTGCATATCGTGGAGTCCCCACGGGTTGGGCTTCTTCTTGCCAACCGGATGTGGTTTGGCGTCCGAGTTCTCGGTCGACCAGGCATACTCGCCACTCTTTGCGCCATCGGCGCCAAAGGACCAGGGGGTCTTCGAGCCGGCGCGGGCGGCAAACTCCCACTCGGCCTCGGTTGGCAGGCGGTAGGTCTTACCGGTCTTCTCGGAGAGCCAGCGGCAGTAGCCGACGGCGGCGTGCCAGGTGATGGCGATCGCCGGCTGGCGGCCCTTGCCGTAACCGTGCGATTCGTCGGCATAGGGGGGAGTCGGGCTGGTGACGACGACCGGTCCGTCGATGGGCTGTTTGGGAATGGCGCGTGGCCCAAAGGCGTAGCGGTCATACTCGTCCCAGGTCACTTCGTGTTTGCCCATCCAGAAGGGGGCGATCTTAACTTCGTGCGGCGGGCCCTCGTCATCCTTCCGTCCCGCTTCCGTTGCCGGGCTGCCCATGGTAAAAGAGCCCCCGGGGATGGGCACCATCTCAAAACTGACCTCTGAGCCGGGAATGGTCTCGGTGTATGGTTTCAGCTCGCCGGTCGCGCCATTCGATTGGCTGCCAACCGTGGTCGGGCCGCTCACCAGAAGCAGACTGATGAGGAGCGTCAGGACGATGGTCAGGGTGTAAGGCAATCTGTTCATTTTCGACATACAAGAAATAGATAATGACTAAATTCAAAGTGGGTTATGAGTCAGCCGCGCCAGTGGTTGATCAGCGGCGCGGGGCGGGGAGGCTCGGTCGGGCCCTCGCCCTTTTGCTGGTTCTGCTTGCCGGCGCGAAGAGCGCCGATCGCGTGACGCCGCAGGTTTCGCTGCAGCGGTTCGAATTTCAAGAGATCCATATGGGCACGCGAGTGCGGATCATTCTCTATGCGGCGGATGAGCCGACCGCCGCCCGGGCCAGTCGCACCGCCATGACGCGAATCGGGCGTCTCGATCTGGTCTGCAGCGACTACCGCAACGACAGCGAGCTGACCCGCTTTGTCGAGGCTTCCGGCCAGGGGCCGCAGGAGATCGATCCCGATCTCTACCAGATACTCGCGCTCTCCCGGGACTGGGCGAAGCGGACCAATGGCCTCTTCGATGTGACCATGGCGCCGGTTGTTCAGCTCTGGCGACGGGCCCGGCGCACCGGGCAGCTGCCCGATCCGGCCCGACTGGCCGAAGCTCGCCAACTGGTCGGCATTCGTCACCTCACTCTCGAACCTCGCCAGCATCGCCGGTCGCGCGCGGCTCTCACCCGGCCGGGAATGCGGATCGACTTCGGCGGCATTGCCAAGGGATATGCGGCCCAGGAGGCGCTGGCCCAATTGTCAGGCCTTGGGGTCTCCCGTGCCTTGGTCGCCATTGGCGGCGATATTTCGGTCGGCCAGCCACCACCCGGCGAGAGTGGTTGGCGAGTCGATGTCGCTCCGCTCGACGGAGCAAAAGGGAAGCCGGAACTCCGGCTCTCCCTGCGTGAAGCCGCCGTATCGACCTCGGGCGACGCCATGCAGGCGGTCGTCATCGATGGCAACCGCTA
>JBEAVZ010000449.1:0-2735 GCA_041160645.1 Acidobacteriota bacterium | reverse complement strand
GTCTTCTATGACGCGGAGCATTTCTTTGACGGGTTCAAGGCGAACGCCGAGTATGCGCTCGACACGCTGCAGGAGGCGGTGCGGGCGGGGGCGGAGACCCTGATCCTCTGTGACACCAACGGAGGAGCGCTGCCGGAGCGAGTCAGCGAAGTGGTGGCGCTGGTCCGGGCGCGGATCCCGCAGGTGCGCCTGGGAATTCACTGCCACAATGATGGCGAGCTGGCAGTGGCCAATTCGCTCGCGGCGGTCGAAGCGGGAGTGACCCACGTCCAGGGGGTCTTCAATGGCTATGGCGAACGCTGCGGGAATGCCAATCTCTGCTCGGTCATTCCGAACATCGAACTGAAGCTCGACCGGCGCTGTCTGCCCGAGGGCAAGCTGAAGCTGCTCACGCACACGAGTCGGTACATCAACGAAGTGGCCAACGTCGTGCCGAATGAGCGGGCCGCCTTTGTCGGCCGCAGCGCCTTTGCCCACAAGGGAGGGATCCACGTCTCGGCCGTGTCGAAGGCGAAGGAGACCTACGAGCACATCGATCCGGAGAAGGTGGGGAACGAGACGCGGGTCCTGATCAGCGATCAGTCCGGAGTCAGCAACATCCGGTTCAAGTTTGACGGGTTGAGCGAGGAGTTCAATCGCAATCCGGAGGCAGCGCGGCGGCTGCTCGCGCAACTGAAGAACCTCGAGCACGAGGGCTATTCGTTCGAGGATGCCGAGGCGTCATTTATGCTGCTCGCCTGGGGAGCGCTGGGACGACGGCGGCAGTTCTTCGATCCGATCGAGTACCGGGTCTGGATCGGTTCCGCGGGAGCCCCGGAGGCGGTGGTGCGGCTGCGGGTGGGGGACGAGGAGATGCACACGGCGAGCCTTGGAGTTGGCCCAGCCCATGCCCTCGACCAGGCGCTGCGCAAAGCGCTGCTGCCCCACTATCCGCAGATCGAGCGTTTCCACCTGATCGACTTCAAGGTGCGGATTCTCGACGGTGAGCGGGCCTCGGCGGCCAAGACCCGTGTCCACGTCGAGACGAGCGATGGCGAAGTCTCGTGGAACACGATGGGCGTGGGCGAGAACATCATCAGCGCCACCTGGCAGGCGATCCTCGACAGCATCGAGTATGGGCTGAATCGCCTGTAACCCCATTCTGACCTGTGGCAGGCTCCGTTCCCGGGGCCTGTTTCTTTTTTAAGTTTTCCGACAACCAATAGACTGCGGAAGGGGTGGCGCGATCCGGCGGATTGCGCCGGCCCGGCCCGCTTACCTGCTCTGGTGGGAGAGACCATGGAAAAACCGATCAGCCGACGGCAGAGTCTGGTGGCTCTGACCTCATTCTTCAACCTCTATGCGCTGGTTGGCATCGCCTTCTATGGTCCACCATACTTCTACGACTTTATGGTCAAGGAGTTCGGCTGGTCGCGGGAGCAGGTGACCTCGGGCAACTTCTACGGGAAGACGCTGGTCTTGCCGCTCTTCGGCTTTGCGGCCGGATGGATCATCGACCGGTTCGGCCTGAAGCGACTGATCATCGCCGGGATCCTCTTTGGAGGGATCTCGATCATCGGGCTTGGGCAGGTCGAGTCGCTGCCGCTCTTCTATGCCTGTTTCATCTTCAACGCGCTGGGCTATGTCTGCGCCGGGCCGTTGCCGAACCAGGTGCTGCTCTCACGCTGGTTCAGCGAGTCGCGGGGCAAGGCGATGGGGTTTGCCTATCTCGGCATTGGGCTGGGAGGCGCGATCACGGTCAAGCTGGCGGCCTGGCTGACCGGCCAGTTTGGATGGCAGACGTCGCTGCTCTGGCTGGGGCTGCTGATGATCGTCGTCTCGCTGCCGCTGACGCTGGCGGTCTACGATCGGTCGGAGGAGTTCCGGCAGCAGAGCGCGCAGCCGGCCATGCCGATCGGAGAGATTCTGCGGAGCGGCCCCTTCTATCTGCTGGCGTTCGGCAGCCTCTGCTCGATCGGCGCGGTCGGGGCAACCAATCAGCACCTCAAGCTCTATCTGACCCGGGACAGCGGCTTTGGGCAGGACAAAGCGGCGAACGTGATCGCGCTGGTTCTGCTGACGAGCAACATTGGCCGGCTGCTGATGGGATGGCTGGCGGATCGTTATCCGAAGAAGTATGTGATGATTCTCATCTACCTGCTGGTCGCGGCCGGGATTCCACTTCTCTTCTTCATCGATCAGCCAGGAGTGATCTATCTCTTCGCGATCGTCTTTGGAATCGGGATGGGAGGCGACTACATGATCATACCGCTGATGGCCGCGGAGCTCTTCGGGCTGCGGGTCATGGGAAGGATCATGGGGTTGATCATCGTGGCGGACGGGCTGGCCGAGGCCTGGGTGCCCAAGCTGGTCGGAAGGTTGCGGGATCAGAGTCCGGACTATACCAATGGATTTACGGTAATGATTGCACTGGCGTTGCTTGGAGCGGTCGCGATCTCCTTCCTGCCAAGGCGGCTGTCTCAACCGGAACAGGTTCAGAAATGATCAGCACGGAGAGTCAACTGGAAGAGCGGCTGACGCGTCCTGGAGCGGACGATCTGGAGTTCATGCGACGTCTCGACGGTGATCTGCTGATTCTCGGGGCGGGTGGAAAGATGGGACCTTCACTGGCGAAGCGAATCGGGCGGGCGCGACGAGAGGTCGGCGGTACCGGGCGGGTAATCGCGGTCTCCAGATTCAGTCAAGTGCAAGAGCGGGCGTCGATCGAAGCGGCCGGAGTCGAGACAGTGGTGGCC
>JBEAVZ010000442.1:0-10836 GCA_041160645.1 Acidobacteriota bacterium | reverse complement strand
AGCGTATTCAGGTTGTCCGGCGCAAGTCGAACAGCCTGCTCCAGCCGTTCAAGCGCGCGATTCCACGACCTGTTGCGGGCGAGCGCGAACCCCAGGTTGAAGCAGAGTCCGGCGGTTGGTTGAGCCGTCATCTCGAAAGCGCGGCCCAGTGTCTGCTCCGCGAGCGGGTACCTGCGGGCGGCGAGGTAGGACCGGCCCAGCAGTTCGAGCGTCGCCGCGTCCTGACGAATGCCGGCGAGCCGTTGCGCGGCGCGGATCGCCTCGTTGAAGCTGGCCGCCGCCAGCTTCTCGTCACCCTCGCCGGCTCCGTTGCGCAGGCTGGACTCGGCCAGCAGCCGGAGCAGTTCCGGACTCTCCGGGGCGATCGACAGCCCCTGCCGGACGAGCGCGAGCGCTTCGCGCACCTGGCCTGCCTGCAATTGCCGCGATGCGATGTACTGGATCGTGTCGGTGTCGTTTGGATTGAGCTGGAGCGAGCGGCGCATTGCGACGAGGGACTCCTCGAGGCGATCGAGGTTGGCGTAGACGACGCCGAGCAGATAGAGGTTGGTGGCGCTTCCTGGCTGGAGGCGGGCAAGCTTTTCGAGCGGGGGCAGCGCCTCACTGAAGCGCTTGAGCGAGAGGAGCGATTGTCCCAGGGCAAGGTAGAGTTCGGCGTCGACGCGCCCTTCGCGCTCCTTCAGTTCAAGGGTGCGCCGCAGCGGCTCGAGCGCGCGCCCATGCTCCTTCAACTGGAACCAGGCGAGGCCGATATACTTGAGGCTGTCGGCGTGATCCGGGGACTCGGCGAGCACCTGTTCGAACTCGCGAATCGCCTCCTCATAGCGCCCCTGCTTGTAGAGGGAGATCGCCTTCTCCCAGTCGAAGGGCGCCGCCGGGCCGGCCAGCGCGCTGACCGCACCGGCACTGGCCAGCGTAATCAGCAGACAGAGGACTCTTCCGGCGACCAGCCACGCTCTCATCATGGTTTTGATCCTCCTCGGTTTGATTTGGCGATCTCCGTGGTCAGGTCCGCGACAATGGTCGGGATTTCAAATCTCCTCGCGGACTCCGCCACCTGACTGACAGACATAAAGTTCAGGATTGATGCCGGTTCGATCGCGGTACTGCTCACGCACCGTCACCAGAAAAGTCGGCAGCGCCTCATTGGTGACCAGATTGACGGTCGATCCACCAAAGCCGCCCCCGGTCATTCGCGCCCCGTAGACTCCTTCACAGCCCGCGGCGATCTCGACCATGAGGTCAAGTTCCGGACAGCTCACCTCATAGTCGATTCGCAGGCTGTGGTGCGAGGCATACATCAGGCGGCCAAACGTCGCCAGATCCTGCCGTTCCAGCGCCCCGACCGCCTCAAGCGTTCGCCCGATCTCGGTGATGACGTGGTTGCAGCGCCGCTGGATCACTGGTGGGAGGGCGCCGGCATACTGGTCGAAGTCCTCCGGCTCGACGTCGCGCAGGGCGACTATTCCCGGCAGGTGGGCGGAGAGTCGCCGCACCCCATCTTCGCATTCGCTCCGCCGCGCATTGTACTCTCCGGAGGCGAGCTCGTGCTGCACCATCGTATTGCAGATGACGACACTGGCCTCTCCCAGCTCGAGGGGAACGGCCCGGTACTCGAGGCTCCGGCAATCGATCAGCAGCGCATGCCCCTCGACGCCCAGGCAGGCCATGTACTGGTCCATAATTCCGCATTTCGTGCCGGCAAACTCCTGCTCGGCCCGCTGGGCAGCAAGCGCCAGGTCGACCAGATCGATTGGCTGATCGGCCAGTTTGAGGAGGGCAAAGCCGGCGGCGACCTCGATCGCCGCCGAAGAGCTCAGACCCGCGCCAATCGGCAGATCGCTGTCGATCAGCAGATCGGCTCCGCCAAGCTGGAACTGGTCACGGGCGAGGCAGGTCGCCATGCCCCGAATGTGCTTTGCCCAGTCAGTTTGGCCGGGTTGCGTGTCAGCATCGATGGTGAATTCAACCGCATCGTCTGCGCCGGTATATTGCGCCGACCAGCAACGGATGATGCCGTCCTGGCGCGGGGCCGCCGCGACATAGGTCCGCTGGTTGAGGGCAATCGGCAGGACATAGCCATCGTTGTAATCGGTATGCTCACCGATCAGGTTGACCCGTCCCGGCGCCGAGAAGAGTCGGCACTTCCGCCCGACCAGCTCTGCGAATCGCTCTTTTATCGTCACTGCTGACAGCATGGTCATCAATTCCCTTCAACAAGTTTGTTCAAGTCTAGTTACACCAGATCAATGACCAAATCGTCCCCAAATCTTCCCAAAAACGTGCCTGATGAAGCGACCAGCAGGGAAAGACCCCTGGTCAGGAAATCCGGCGCCTTCTTCGGCCAGCGTCGGCAAGGACGGGACTACTGCCCGTCCACTGCCAGACCTATAATTGAAAGACTTTAGAACGATCGGCTCCGATCGGTTTGCAGCCATACTAGCCCAGCCGATCGCGAGATGGAATCGGTCCACCGTGCGTTGGCCCGGGAAGTCTGGCTAAGTAAGTCTGGCCAGGTAAGTCTGGACAAGTAAGTCTGGACAATTGTGGTCGTCGGGGGAGCGCGGGGTGGGCTAGTGCGGGGAGCCGGCCGGAGTGATCAGGAATCGATCGGATCGCTCAACTCGATCAGTGAGCGATAGAGGCGACCACGAACCCGCTCGATCAACAGTTCCTCCGCGAGTCTCCAGCCCCACGGCTCGGGTATTTCCGGCCTTTTGTGCGGGGTGATGACCAACAGGCGACCGGACTGGCGCGTCAGTTGGGCGAGCTGGCAGAGAAGCGCCGGCAGGCGCGAGGGGCTCGCCAGGTGAAGCGCAAAACTGCAGACAATCAGACTGTAGCGTCTTCCGGCCAGGCCACCCGCGGCTACCTCCTCGAAGGAGAGCGGCGCGGCGGTGCGCCCGGTCCGTTGCCGGTAGGCTTCGCCGGTGTACGGATCGACCGCGTCGATCTGTCCGGCGCCCAGTTCGAGGAGGGGAATGGTCGCCTCGCCGCTTCCACACGCCAGGTCGAGAACCGCAGAGAGATCGAGCGAGAATCGCTCAACCGCGGCGAAGACGATCTGCCGGACGATCTCCCCGTGCGGGTTGCGATAGCTTCCGCCCCGGGTGGCATAGAAATCGCGCACCCCGAGCGCTTCGTACTGTCCGCGGATGCTTTCCTCGGAATCGGCGGCCATGTCCATCCACCTCACTCGATCTGGTTTAAGGTAGCCTGTCGTTTAAACGCTGCCCTGCCGTCCAGTCTGCCAGCCGGTGGCGCAGGGCGCAGCTTTCGTCCCGTCAGTGTAGCTATTTGGGTTCGGAATCTCAATTCTCGATATTGTGATGGGACTGATAGGACTAATAGGACCAGTGGGACCAGTAAGACCAGTGGGACCAGTGGGACCAGTAGGACCAGTGGGACCAGTGGAACCAGTAAAAACCGTAAGACCGCTTGGATCGATCGATCTGACAACAAATCCTATTGGTCCTATCAGTCCATGCGATCGCCCCGGCCGGAACATAATCGCGCATTTCACTTGACAGAGACCCTCGTTATGAAGAAAATGTCCAATCTACGGAGGCATGGCCGAGTGGCTGAAGGCGGCGGTTTGCTAAACCGTTGTAGGGGCTAAAACTCCTACCGAAGGTTCGAATCCTTCTGCCTCCGCCAGACATTGAAAGGCCTCGCCCACCAGGCGGGGCTTTTCTGCTTTTTGCTAGCTTATACTTGCTTTTTATTAACTGACGCGTGGCGATTTCCGGCACCTTGCTCCACGAAAAAAACTGCTAAAGAGCCTGACCGGAAATCCGGTCGACCCTCGTACTGGCTTCGTACTGTCGACAGTACGGACAGTTCAAATCGCCTGACCAGCCTCGCGCAAGACGTGCGCGGGGTTTTCTTTTTTAGAGATCGGGTAATCAAGATGAGAAGTTTTCGCGAATTTATTCAGGAAGATCGGGTTCGCATCTTTGATGGAGCGATGGGAACCATGATCTATAACAAAGGCGTCTTCATCAACGCGAGTTACGACGAACTCAACCTGACCAGTCCCGATCTGATCACCGATATCCACCGCGCCTACATCAAGGCCGGAGCCGAGATCATCGAGACCAACACTTATGGGGCCTCGCGATTGAAGCTGGCCCACCAGGGGCTCGATGAGAAGCTGCGCGACATCAACCTCTCGGCGGTGCGCCTGGCGCGAAAAGCCGCCGATGAAGCGCGCCATGAGGTCTACGTCGCCGGAGCGATCTCGCCGCTTGGGGTCCGGATCGAGCCTTATGGGCCGACCTCGCGGGAGGAGGCGCGTGAGCTGATTCGCGAGCAGGCCGAGTTGCTGGTCGAGGGTGGGGTTGACTGTTTTGTGCTCGAGACCTTCCACGACCTGGCCGAGATGCACCAGGCGATTCTCGCGGTGCGCGAGGTGAGCGACCTGGTCATCTTTGCGCAGATGACGATCAACGATCAGGGCTCGACAGCCTACGGCACACCGCCGGAGGTCTTCACGCCGCAGCTCGACAAGTGGCTCAACAGCGCCGGGGCGGATGTGATCGGCCTCAACTGTTCGGTCGGGCCGCAGATCATCCTCGAGGCGGTCGAGAAGATGCAGTCGCACACCAATCGTCGCCTCTCCGCCCAGCCGAATGCCGGTCTGCCGCGTGATGTCGGGGGACGCCAGATCTATCTCGCCTCGCCGGAGTACATGGCGCGGTACGCGAAGTGGCTGATCAACGCCGGGGTGAAGTTCATCGGCGGCTGCTGTGGGACGACGCCAGAGCACATCAAGTTGATGGCCGATGCGGTGCGGGCTCTCAGTCCGGGGCGCCGGACGGTTGCCGCGATCACCGTCGAGGAGCAGTCGGCGGGAGTTGAGCCGATGCCGCTCGCGGAGCGTTCGCGCTTCGGTGCGAAGCTGGCCCGGGGCGAGTTTGTGACGAGCGTCGAGATCGTCCCGCCGCGCGGATGTGATCCATCGAAGATGCTCGACGGGGTGCGTTTGCTGAAGGAGGCCGGGGTCGATGCGGTCAACGTGCCCGACGGGCCGCGCGCCCAGTCGCGGATGGGCGCGCTGGCCGTCTCATTGATCATCGAGCAGCAGGTCGGGATCGAAGCGGTGACCCACTATGCCTGTCGCGACCGCAATCTGCTCGGGATGTACTCTGATCTGCTCGGAGCCGCCGCGCTCGGGCTGCACAACTTCCTGCTCGTGACAGGGGACCCGCCAAAGATGGGGCCCTATCCTGACGCGACGGCCGTCTTTGATATCGACGCGATCGGTCTGGCCAACCTGGTCAACCGGCTCAATCATGGTATCGATTCCGGTGGCAATCCGATCGGCAAGTCGACCGCCTTTGTGATCGGCGTCGGGGTCAATCCCGGGGCGATCGATCTCGAGCACGAGCTGCGCCGTTTCCAGTGGAAGGTCGAGGCCGGGGCGGAGTACGCGATCACCCAGCCGGTCTTCGACGTCGCGCAGTTGAAATATTTTCTGAAGCGGATCGAGCAGTTCCGGATTCCGATCATTCCCGGCATCTGGCCACTGACCAGTTATCGCAATGCCGAATTTCTGAACAATGAGGTTCCGGGAGTCTCGGTGCCCGAGCCGATCTTGGAGCGGATGCGCCGTGCCCCGGATGGTGCGGCCGCGCTCGAAGAAGGGGTGCGGATCGCGCAGGAGATGCTCGAGGAGGTCCGACCGCTGGTCCAGGGGGTCCAGGTCTCGGCGCCGTTCGGGAAGATTCCGCACGCGCTCGATGTCTTCCGGATTCTCAAGTAGGTCGGAGGCCCGCCGCCCAGCTGCCCAGCCGCCCAGCTGATGGAACCAGATTCATAGCAAGTGAGAGATTGATTTGACCAACCATTCCGAAAAAACAGCCATTCTGCAGGCCGAGCTTCGTCGCCGCATCATGATTATCGACGGGGCCATGGGGACGATGATTCAGCGCTACAAGCTGGATGAAGCTGCCTATCGCGGCGAGCAGTATCGCGACTGGCCGAGCGATCTGAAAGGGAACAACGACCTGCTCTCGATCACCCAGCCACAGATCATCGAAGAGATCCATCGCCAGTACCTCGACGCCGGGGCCGACATCATCGAGACCAACACCTTCAATGCCCAGTCGGTCTCGATGGAGGACTTCGGGATGGCCCATCTGGCGTATGAGCTGAATGTGGCCGCGGCCCGGGCAGCCCGGCGGGCCGTCGACAGTTTTGAGGCCGAGCATCCCGGGGCGATCCGTTTTGTCGCCGGCTCGCTTGGGCCAACCAACAAGACGACCTCGCTCTCGCCTGACGTCAACAATCCGGCCTATCGTGCGGTCACTTTCGACCAGGTGGCGGAATCGTACTATGAGCAGGCGAAAGGGCTGATCGATGGCGGCTCCGATCTGCTGATCGTCGAGACGGTCTTCGATTCGCTCAACTCGAAGGCGGCGCTCTTCGCGATCCAGAATCTCTACCGCGATATTGGCTATGCGCTGCCGCTCATGCTCTCCTTCACAATCACCGATCTGAGCGGACGGACGCTCTCCGGACAGACGGTCGAGGCCTACTTCATCTCGACCATGCACGCGCCGCTGCTCAGTATCGGCATCAACTGTGCGCTTGGGCCGAAGGAGATGCGCCCCTACATCGAGGAGTTGAGCTCGCTGGCGCCCATCGCGGTCAGCGCCTATCCGAACGCGGGGCTGCCCAATCCGCTTCTCCCGACCGGGTTCCCGGAGACTCCGGAGACACTGGCGCCGCAGTTGGCCGAGTGGGCGGCGAGTGGTTTTCTGAATATTGTCGGGGGCTGCTGCGGGACGACGCCGGACCACATCCGGGCGATTGCCGAAGCGGTCAAACCCTATCCGCCGCGGGTGCCGCCGGCGCCGCGCCCCTTCATGCAGTTGAGCGGACTCGAAGCGCTGGTTATCCGACCGGAGACCAATTTCGTCAATCTTGGCGAACGGACCAACGTGACGGGATCGCCCAGGTTTGCCCGCCTGATTCTCAATGGGCAGTATGAGGAGGCGCTCGCCATCGCCCGCCAGCAAGTCGAGAACGGGGCGCAGATGATCGACATCAACATGGACGAGGGGATGCTCGATTCGCAGGAGGCGATGGTCCATTTCCTCAACCTGGTCGCCTCGGAGCCGGATATCGCCCGGGTGCCGATCGTCATCGACTCCTCGAAGTGGACGGTTCTCGAAGCCGGATTGAAGTGTCTGCAGGGGAAGGGGGTCGTCAATTCGATCTCCCTCAAGGAGGGTGAAGAGCAGTTCCTGCGCCAGGCGCGGCTGATTCGACAGTATGGTGCAGCGGTGATCGTCATGGCCTTCGATGAGCGGGGCCAGGCTGACAACTTCGAGCGCCGGGTCGAGATCTGCCACCGCGCCTACCGGCTGCTGGTCGACCAGGTCGGCTTTCCGCCCAATGACATCATCTTTGATCCCAATATTCTGACCGTCGGGACAGGCATCGAAGAGCACAGCAACTACGCCGTCGATTTTATTCGCGCCACGAAATGGATCAAGGAGAATCTGCCCGGTGCGAAGGTGAGCGGCGGAGTGAGCAACATCTCCTTCTCGTTCCGCGGCAACAATCCGGTGCGTGAGGCCATGCACTCGGCCTTTCTCTACCACGCCATCCAGGCCGGTCTCGACATGGGAATCGTCAATGCCGGGCAGCTCGCGGTTTACGATGAGATTCCGCGTGATCTGCTCGAGCTGGTCGAGGATGTCCTGCTCAACCGGCGTCCGGATGCGACCGAGCGGCTGATCGCCTTTGCCGAATCGAACAAGCAGACGGGCAAGGCCGAGGTGCGCGAGGCTGAGGAGTGGCGTTCCTGGCCGGTTGAGAAGCGGCTTGAGCACGCGCTCGTCAAGGGCATCGTTGAGTTCATCGACGAGGATACCGAGGAGGCCCACCAGAAGTATGGTCGCCCGCTGACCGTCATCGAGGGGCCGCTCATGGCTGGTATGAACGTCGTCGGCGATCTCTTTGGCGCGGGCAAGATGTTTCTGCCCCAGGTGGTCAAGTCGGCGCGGGTCATGAAGAAGGCCGTCGCCTGGCTCACTCCGTATATGGAGCAGGAGAAGCGGGAGACTGGCGAGTCGCGGGCCCAGGGCCGCATCCTGCTCGCCACCGTCAAGGGGGACGTTCACGACATCGGCAAGAATATTGTCGGCGTGGTGCTCGGATGCAACAACTATGAAGTGATCGACATCGGCGTTATGGTTCCGTGCGAGAAGATCCTCCAGATCGCCCGCGAGCGGGAGGTCGATCTGATCGGTCTGAGCGGACTGATCACTCCCTCGCTCGACGAGATGGTCCACGTGGCGAGGGAGATGCAGCGTGAGGGGATGACCCTGCCACTGCTCATTGGCGGGGCGACGACCAGCCGGGTCCATACGGCGGTGAAGATCGCTCCGCACTATGAGCCGCCGATCGTGCACGTGCTCGATGCCTCCCGCGCCGTCGCCGTCGTCAGCAATCTCCTTAACCCGGAGGCGCGGGGCGACTACGCGCTGGAGAACCAGCGCCAGCAGCAGCGCGACCGGGAGATGCACCTGGCCGGACGTGAACAACGAACGCTGATCAGTATTGCCGAGGCCCGCGCCAACCATCCCCCGCTCGATTGGGCCGCCACCGAGATTGCCACGCCCCGGTTCACCGGGCAGTGCGTGCTCGATGACTACCCGCTCGGGGAGATTGCCCGCTTCATCGACTGGTCGCCATTTTTCCACACCTGGGAGCTGGCCGGGGTCTATCCACGGATCCTCGATGATGAGGTCGTCGGCACTGAAGCGCGCCGACTCTTCGCGGATGCGCAGCGGCTGCTCCGCCGCATCATCGACGAGAAGCTGCTCACCGCGCGCGCCGTCTATGGTTTCTGGCCCGCCAACAGTGTCGGTGACGATGTCGAGGTCTACGCTGATCCGTCACGCCAGACAGTCCTGACCCGCTTCAACATGCTCCGGCAGCAGGCGGCGCGCCGCGAAGGCCAGTACAACCAGTCACTCGCCGACCTGATCGCCCCGCGCGAGGCCGGACGGATCGACTACCTTGGCGCGTTCGCCGTCACCACCGGTTTCGGTCTCGAGGATCTCTGCCGCAGCTTCGAGCAGGATCACGACGACTATGGCGCGATCATGTCACAGGCGCTCGCCGACCGGCTCGCCGAGGCCTTCGCCGAGCTGCTCCACCAGCGGGCCCGGGCCGATCTCGGATTTGGCCCGGAAGAGCAGCTGACGATCGAGGATCTGATCAAGGAGCGTTACCGCGGCATTCGTCCCGCTCCCGGCTATCCGGCCTGTCCCGACCATCTCGAGAAGCGCAAACTCTTTGCCCTCCTCGCGGCGGAGAAGAACACCGGGATCACCCTCACCGAGAGCTGTGCGATGATGCCGGCGAGCTCCGTCAGTGGCTGGTACTTCAGCCATCCGCAGGCGAAGTATTTTGTCGTTGGCCGGATTGGACGAGACCAGGTTGAGGACTACGCGGCCCGCAAGGGAATGACCGTCGCCGAGATCGAGCGCTGGCTCGCGCCCAATCTCGACTACGAGCCATAAAACCCCGCCTGCCCCCTGACCGGTGGTGCGCCTCAAAAAGTCAGCCGCAGGCCGAGCCGCATCGTCCGTGGCTTGATCGACCGCCGCGGCACGAGAAAATTCCCGGTGCGTCCCGGGGTGAAGTCGACGAACTCGGCGCCAAAGCTGAAGACCGTCGTGTTGAATGGATTGAAGGCCTCGGCCAGGACCTGCGCTGTCACCCCTTCGCCAAGTCTGATCGTCCGGGAGACGCGCAGGTTGAGCGTGTGGATCGCCGGGCCACGCCCGGCATTACGCGGCAGGTTCCCGACCGTTCCGAGGGTCGGCAGGCTGAAGCGCTCGCTGATTCGGGATCCGTTATCCGCGCCCGGTCGTCGCCAGACGATCTCGCCCGGATCTCCGCTGTAGTTTGGCCGGTCGTTCCCGACATCATCCAGATTCCGGTCGTTTCCACTGATGCCAATGTTGAAGGGCCGGGCTGAGGTGACCTGCAGAATGCCGGCCAGGCTCCAGTCACGGAGCCGGCGCGGCAGTCGCCTGGTCCAGCTGAGGACCAGGCGGTGTCGGGCGTCGAGCAGGCTTGCCGCGCGCTCCCGCGCGAAGTCCCCGGCGACGAGTGGCGAAGAGGTGTTGACCACTCCATCGTCGATCGTCCGGCTCAGCGTGTAGCTGAGGCGCACCCCCAGACCGCTCATCCCAATCGTCAATCCATGGTAGCGACTCAGGCCCCGCGCCTGAAGCTCCTCAACCTGCGTCAGCTCGGGCCACGGCCGAAACTGACTGATCGCCGCCCGGGCCGTGCGCAGAGCGTTGGTCGAATTGCTGGTCGAGGGGGAATTGAGTCCGTAGATCACGACCGTCGCCCCATTCTCGCGTCGGGTCTCGCTCGCTTGAGTACTCGATGAGAAGCGGATCAGGTCGGCGGCGCCGGCGTATGGACGGCGGCCGGTCAGCGGGTCGGGGCGGTTGGAGAGTTCGAGCCCCAGCAGGTAGGCGGCCCAGTCTCCGTATTCCGGTGGCCGCCGGGGCTGATTGAGGTTGCTCTCGCGCCAGAGATGGGTGCCCCGATGGTCGACATAGTTGAACTCGACTTTGGCGAGCCGCCCAATCTCCCGTTCATATCCGATGGCCAGCTGAAGGCTCTCCGGCAGGCGAAGTCCCGGTTCCAGCTGGCGCCGGAAAAGGCTCTCGACCGTGGTCGCCTCGAGCACGCCCGGGTCGCCCAGCGCGAACGCGCGTGGAAACACGAGCCTCTCGAGAAGACCGCGCGCCGCGCCATCCGTGTCCAGCCCCCGTGACTGGGTGGTGATCTGATAGT
>JBEAVZ010000425.1:0-13857 GCA_041160645.1 Acidobacteriota bacterium | reverse complement strand
AACCCGGCGTTGATAATTATTGAGAGGCGACAGGACTGATCTTGATCAACGAACGTAAAATTTATAATTTTAATCACTCAATCAATGGCAATATACTCCCCGGTCTTTGACCGTGTCAATTAAAATATTTATCACCGCAATAAAGACACGACCGTTGCCATTGCTAGCCCTGACGGGTTGAGAAGCGAGGTGTGGGAGGAAATTCTGAGGATTCTTCATTCAACAGGCGGCAAGTGGGGACAAACCGGTGGAAGAACTCTTGCCGATGGCTTATGATACTGGCCGACTGAATGAGTGTTCATTCAGTCACCTTCTTGAGCAAGAATCAATCTATCAGGCGAGAGAGATGAGTACGGATACGGCAGAGGACAATGTCCGCCGGGAGCGGAGAGAGACAATCCTGCGGGCGGCAGCAAAGGTCTTCGCGCAGTTCGGGTACTTCCGGGCGAAGGTCTCGGATGTGGCGCGGGCGGCCGGGGTGGCTGATGGGACGGTCTATCTCTATTTTCGGAACAAAGACGACCTGTTGACCTCGATCTTCAATTGGGCGATGGAGGAGTTTGTGACGAGGGCGCGGGAGGAGTTGCCGGAGATCAGTGATCCGCGGGAGCGTTTGCGAAGGTTTGCGCAGCTCCATTTTGGACTGATCGAGCAGGAGCGGGATCTGGCGATCGTCTTCCAGGTGGAGTTGCGCCATTCAACCAAGTTCATGGAGCGTTTTTCGACCACCTATCTGGCTGAGTATCTGCAGATATTGCGCGAGGCGATCGAGGCTGGGCAGCGGGAAGGGGTCTTCCGGAAGCAGCTCAACTCGAAGGTAGTGGCGAAGTTCCTCTTTGGAGTGCTGGATGGGATGGCGACCAACTGGGTCCTCAGTCGCAAGAGCAACAGTCTAAGCTCGATGATCGATCCAGTGCTGGATCTTTTCCTGAATGGAGTGAATGAGAGACATGCGTGAGAACAACTCGACGAATGGCGGAGCGACAACACTGGTCGAGCTATACCGGCGGGCCATGAAAAGGAGCAAGGAGCGGCAGTTCAGCTACAAGAGAGATGGCCGGTGGGTGGCGGTATCGACGCGTGAGGTGGATGAGAAGGTGCGCCATTTAGCGATGGGGCTTGACCACCTGGGGATAGGGATGGAGAGCAAGGTGGGACTCCTCTCGGAGAATCGGGTCGAGTGGATCTATGCCGATCTGGCGGCGATCAATCTCGGAGCGGCCGATGTCCCGATCTATCCGACGCACGCGCCCCGGCAGGTCAGTTACATCCTCAATGATGCCGGGGTGGAGGTGCTGTTCATCTCGACGCAAGCGCAGTATGAGCGGATCCGGGGGGCGCTGGCGGAGTGTCCGGGGGTGCGCTCGCTGATCTCGTTTGAGCCCCTCACCGGAGTCGCCGCGGGCCTGAAGGTCTGGAGTCTGGAAGAGTTTATCGAGATGGGCCGAGCGGCGGACGAAGCCAATCCGGTCCGGTTCGAAGAGTTGCGATCTCGAGTGACGCCGGAGACGGTCGCGACGCTGATCTATACGTCAGGGACGACCGGAGATCCGAAGGGAGTGGTTCTGACGCACCGCAATCTGGCGATCAACGCGCAGGAGAACTGCCGGCTGGCGAAGGTGAGCGAGGACGAGGTGACCTTCAGTTTCCTGCCCTTCTCGCACATCTTTGAGCGGAATGTGATCTACATCAATCTGCACGCCGGGGCCTCGATGCATCTGGCGACGTCGGTGGAGACGGTGGGGACTGAGCTGGTGGAGGTGCGACCGAGCTTTATGACGAGCGTGCCGCGGCTGTACGAGAAGATCTATGCGCGAGCGCTCGAGAAGGCCGACCAGGGAGGAGCGTTGCTGGCAAAGATCGCCGGCTGGTCGATGGGGATTGCCCGGGAGGTGGCGTGGATCGAGGATCGGGGCGGAACGCCGGGGCTGCCATTGCGGCTGAAGCATCTGGTGGCCGACCGGCTGGTCCTCTCGAAGTGGCGGGCAGCGATGGGCGGACGGATCCGGGTGATGGTCTCTGGCGGAGCGGCGCTGGCGCCGGATCTCGCGGCAGTCTTTCACGGCGCGCGGCTGCCAATCTACCAGGGCTACGGTTTGACGGAGACCTCGCCGTCGATCTCGACCAACCATATGGAGAGCAATCGGATTGGTTCCGTGGGGCGTCCGATTGCGGAGGTCGAAGTGCGGATCGCGGCGGATGGAGAGATCCTCTGCAGTGGCCCGAACGTCATGGTTGGCTACTATAACAAGCCCCGGGAGACGGCCGAGGTTATGACGACCGACGCGGAAGGTCGGGTCTGGTTCCACACGGGAGACATCGGCCATCTGGATGAGGACGGATTTCTCTTCATCACCGACCGGAAGAAGGATCTGCTGAAGACGAGCGGGGGCAAGTATATCGCGCCGCAGCCGATCGAGAATGCGATCAAGGGGAGCCGTTACATCGGGCAGGTGGTGGTGATCGGGGACGGGCGCAAGTTCCCGGCGGCGATCATCATTCCCAACTTCGAGGCGCTGAAGGTGAAGGCGACGGAGATGGGGCTGGGCGAGATGGCGCCGGCAGAGCTGATCAGGGAGCGGCGGATCATCGAGTTCATCGAACACGAAGTCGCGGAGCAGACGACCGATTTCAGCCAGTATGAGAGGGTGAAGGCGATTCTTCTGCTCGACCGTGAACTGACGGTCGATGGCGGAGATCTCACCCCGACCCTCAAGGTACGGCGAAAGAATGTCAATGCACGTTTGAAAGAGCAGATCGATCGGCTCTACGGCGAGAATGATCACAGCGGACGAGAGATGTCCTGATCGTGCGAACCTCGGGCCTCACCTGTGGTGGGGGAGGGGGACGGCGATGATGGCCCGGCATCAACAGGGATCAGCGGGCATCAATTGGGTATCGGTGGGTATCGGTGGGTATCAGTGAGTATCAGTGAGTATCAATGAAAGGATTGGCGGATCAGGTTATGGCATTTCCCCTCGAATTGCGGCTGACGAGTCTGGTACGGCAGACAGAGGAGATCTGGAGCTTCGGAATGGCCCCGGTGGATGGCCGCCCCGCGCCATTCACGGCCGGCCAGGTGGCGGTACTGGAGATTGAGGGGAGTGGAAGCACCTACCTGGCCTTTGCCGGCTCCCCGGCGGATGAGGGTTACGAGTTTCTGGTGAAGCGGAACGTTGGGAACAGCTTCAATCGGGCGCTCTTCGATCTGGCTGAGAGTGGTGCGGGTGGGCCGGTCAGGCTGCGCCAGGTGGTTGGGCACGGCTTTCCGGTCGAGGAGCTGACCGGGCACGATCTGGTGCTGGTGGCGATGGGGACGGGGCTGGCGCCGCTCCGTTCGGCGCTGCGGCTGGTCTTGCGGCAGCGGGCGGCGTATGGCCGGCTGGTGGTGCTATACGGAGCCCGCCAGGCGAGTGATTTCTGTTACCAGGAAGAGATGGCGACGGAGTGGGAGGCCAACGGAGTCGAGTTGCGACAGGTCCTCAGTCGCCCGGCGAGTGGTGAATGGAGCGGACCGACAGGATATGTGCAGAGCCTGCTCGACAACCTGGTTCCAACGCTGCCACGCCCGGTGGCGCTGGTCTGCGGATCGCTGGAGATGATCGAGCAGACGAAGGCAAGGCTTGGCGAGCTTGGGTTCCCGGCGGAGAAGATTCTGACCAACTATTGATTTAATTGCTTGAGAGGGAGGGATGACTATGCAGATCAAAAGAACCGCGGTCCTGGGTTCTGGGGTGATGGGGGCGCAGATTGCGGCCCACCTGGCCAATGCCGGCTTTCCGTGTCTGCTGCTCGACATCGCGCCACGGGAGCTGAAGCCTGAGGAGGCGGCGCAGGGATTGACGCTCGAGTCGCGGGCAGTTCGCAACCGGATCGTTCAGGCCGGTTACGATGCGGCGGTGAAGGCCAAGCCGGCCGCCTTCTTCACGCCGGAGGCGGCGAAGCGGGTAACGATTGGAAACTTTGAGGATGACCTGGCAAAGCTGCAGGACTGTGACTGGATCATCGAGGCGGTGATCGAGAATCTGCCGATCAAGCAGGAGCTCTTTGCGCGCCTCGAGCCGCATCTGAGGCCGACGGCGATCATCAGCTCGAATACGTCAGGGATTCCGATCGCGTCACTGATCGAGGGGCGGAGCGAGAACTTCCGGCGCCGTTTTCTGGGCACCCACTTCTTCAATCCGCCGCGTTATATGTACCTTCTGGAGATGATCAGCGGGCCGGAGACCGAGCCGGCCGTGGTGCAGCTGATCGGCGACTTCTGTGATCGTTACCTCGGCAAGGGGATCGTCACGGCGAAGGATACGCCAAACTTCATCGCCAACCGGGTCGGCACCTTCGCCATGGTCGACGCCCTGCAGCAGGTGATCGAGCGGGGCTACACCCCGGAAGAGATCGACGCGATCACCGGGCCGGTGATCGGGCGGGCCAAGAGCGGTTCGTTCCGAACACTCGATGTGGTCGGTCTCGACACGTTTGCGCACGTCGCCAACAATCTCTATGCGGCCATTCCGGATGACGAGAAGCGCGAGAGCTTCAAATTGCCGGAGCTGATCAACCGGATGCTCGAGAAGAAGCTGTTGGGCAGCAAGACCAAGCAGGGCTTCTTCAAGAAGGTCGGCAGCGAGATCCAGACGCTCGACTTCGCGACCCTCGAGTATCGGGAGCGGCAGAAGGCGAAGTTTGCCTCGGTCGATGAGGCGAAGCAGAAGGAGGATCTGGCGGCGCGGCTGCAGACCATGATCTATGCCACCGACCGGGCCGGAGAGTTTCTCTGGCCGGCAACGTGCGCGGAGCTGAACTACGCCGCCAACCGAATTCCGGAGATTGCCGAGACGGTAGTCGAGATCGACAACGCGATGAAGTGGGGATTCGGGCGGGAGATGGGCCCGTTCGAAGTCTGGGACGCCATCGGCGTGGCGAAGTCGGTTGCCCGCATGAAGGAAGAGGGGCGCCCGGTCGCCGCGAAGGTCGAGCAGATGCTTGCGGCTGGCGTGACCAGCTTCTACAAGACGGAGGAGGGCGTCCGCTTCTACTATGACTTCGCCAGTGGCAGTTACCAGCCGGAGGCGATACCGGCCGGCATAACGATCCTCAAGTCGCTCAAGGACCGTGGCCAGGTGATCAAAAAGAATGGCGGAGCCAGCCTGATCGATCTTGGGGACGGGGTAGCCTGCGTCGAGTTCCATTCGAAGATGAACGCGCTGGGCGAGGATCAGGTTGGAATGGTCCACTACGCGCTGCGCGAGGTGGAGAAGAACTTCCTTGGCCTGGTGGTTGGCAACCAGGGTGAGAACTTCACCGCCGGGGCCAACATCATGATGATTCTGATGGCGGCGCAGGAGGGTGACTGGGATGAGCTGGCCATGGCGGTGCGCCAATTCCAGAACATGACGATGGGGCTACGGTATTCACCGAAGCCGGTCGTCGTCGCCCCGCACCATCTGACGCTCGGTGGTGGATGTGAGCTGACGCTCCATGCGGATCGGGCGGTAGCGGCGGCGGAGACCTGGATGGGACTGGTCGAAGCTGGTGTCGGCCTGATCCCGGGGGGCGGCGGGACGAAGGAGATGGCCCTGCGGGCGGCGGAGATTGCCGAGACGGTTCCCGGAGCCGACCACTTCGAGGCCTTGCGGAAGCTCTTTGAACTGCCGGCCATGGCGAAGGTCTCGACGAGCGCCGCCGAGGCAAAGCAGCTCGGCTACCTGCGGCCCGGTGACCGGATCGTCCTCAACGACCGGCGGGTGATCGCCGAGGCGAAGCGGTCGGTGCTGGCCCTGGCCAATGAGGGCTATGTGGCCCCGCTGCTGCGTGAAGATATTCAGGTGCTTGGCGAGCCGGCGCTGACAAAGTTCAAGACGGGCATTCACATGATGCGGCGGGCCGGCTACATCTCAGAGCACGATGCCCTGATCGGGACGAAGATCGCCGAGGTGATCTGTGGCGGAAGCATCTCGCGCCCCCAGCGGGTCAGCGAGCAGTATCTGCTCGACATCGAACGCGAGGCCTTCGTCAGCCTCTGCGGGACGAGAGCGACGCAGGAGCGGATCGCCCATATGCTGAAGACTGGCAAACCGCTCCGCAACTGAGTCGTTTCCGGCCAGTTGGAACAGGCGCCCCAGTGGCCATAGTTAGTCGAAGCAGATGAGAAGAAACAGAGGAGGATAGCAATGCGTGAAGCAGTAATCGTCAGGGCATTACGCACCGGTGGCGGCAAGGCCCCCCGTGGAACACTAAAAGATTTCCGGCCGGACGATATGGCCGCCGAGGTTCTGAAAGCGTTGATCGCGCGAACGCCGGAACTGAATCCGGCCGAGGTCGAGGATGTTGTGATCGGCTGTGCGACGCCCGAAGCCCAGCAGGGGATGAACATGGCCCGGCAGATCGTCTTTCTGGCCGGCCTGCCGGACACGACCTCGGCGATCACCATCAATCGTTACTGCTCCTCGGGACTGCAGGCGATCGCGCAGGCGGCGCAGCAGATCATGAGCGGCATGGCCGAGGTCGCGATCGGGGGCGGGACAGAATCGATGTCGATGCTGCCGCTTGGCGGATTCAATGTCTCCCCCAATCCGACGCTGATCGCGAAGCACGCCGACACCTATTTGAATATGGGGTTGACAGCGGAGAACCTGGTCGTCAAATACGGAATCACCCGCGAGGAGGCCGACCAGTTTGCGGTCGATTCGCACCGCAAGGCGGCGGCCGCGCAGGACGCGGGCCGTTTGAACGACGAGATCGTCCCCCTCACGGTGATCAATCGAGACCTCGAATTTGACGCCAAAGGGCGTGGGCGCGTCCGGGCGACGGAGAAGGTCTTCGCGGTCGACGAAGGGGTTCGTCGTGAGACGAGTCTCGAGGGATTAGCGAAGCTCCGCCCGGCCTTCAAGCAGAACGGCACCGTCACGGCGGGCAATTCTTCGCAGATGACCGATGGGGCGGCGGCCGCTCTGGTCATGTCGCGTGAACGGGCGGAAGCGCTCGGCCTCAAGCCGATCGCCCGTTTTGTCGCCTACGCGACCGGCGGAGTCGCCCCGGAGGAGATGGGAATTGGACCGGTCGTCGCCATTCCGAAGGTCCTCCGGCTGGCCGGCCTGCAGATCGAAGATATCGATCTGATCGAACTTAACGAGGCCTTTGCGGCGCAGGCCCTCGCGGTGATCAAGGTGCTCGGACTCGACCCGGCGCGGATCAACGTCAATGGCGGCGCGCTCGCGCTTGGCCATCCGCTCGGCTGTACTGGCGCCAAACTGACGGCGACGCTCCTCCACGAGCTGCCCCGCCGGAAGGCACGCTACGGCATGGTCACGATGTGCATCGGTGGTGGGATGGGCGCCGCCGGCATCTTCGAAAATTTGGTCTGATTCGAAAAGGAGCTGTCGATGGAGAAAGAGATAATCAAAGGTGGCGGTTTTCTACTGCAGGAGAGCATTCCGGCGCAGATCTTTTCGCCGGAGGACTTCACCGAAGAGCACGTCATGATCGCCCAGACGACGACCGAGTTCATGGATCAGGAAGTTATCCCGAACCATGAGAAACTGGAGCAGAAGGACTATGAGCTGCAGCGGGCGCTGATCAGGAAGGGGGCCGACCTTGGACTGATCAATGCCGTGATTCCGGAGGAGTATGGCGGGCTCGCGCTCGATCACGTCTCGCAGATGCTGATCGCCGAGTTTGTCTCGGGCCAGGCATCGTTTGCGACCGGGTTTGGAGCGACGAGCAGCATCGGGCTGCTGCCGATCGTCTTTTTTGGGACGCCGGCGCAGAAGGAGAAGTACCTGCCAAAGATCGGTTCCGGTGAGTGGATCAGCGCCTACTGTCTGAGTGAATCCTCTTCCGGATCTGACGCGTTGAATGCCAAGATGACGGCCCGGCTGAGCGAAGACGGAGAGCACTGGATTCTCAATGGTGAGAAGATGTGGATCACCAACGGGGGCTTTGCCGATGTCTTCATCGTCTTTGCGAAGGTCGACGGGGAGCACTTTACCGGTTTCATCGTCGAGCGGAATGATCCCGGGTTCCAGAATGGGAACGAGGAGCACAAGCTTGGCCAGCGGGGCTCATCGACGACGCCAATTCCGCTCGCTGACTGCCGCATTCCGAAAGACCGGTTGCTGGGTGAGATTGGCAAAGGCCATCTGATCGCCTTCAACACGCTCAACTTCGGACGGATCAAGATGGGGGCCGGATCGATTGGCGGGGCGAAGCGGGCGCTCACCCAGTCGGCCAGGTATGCCGTGCAACGCCAGCAGTTCAAGCGGGCCATCGCCTCCTTTGGGGCGGTCAAATACAAGCTGGCGGAGATGGCGACGCGCATCTACGCCTGCGAGTCGGCGGTCTACCGCACGGCTGGAATGATCGAAGCCCGTGAGGAGACGATCGACAAGAGCAATCCGGCCGAGATTCTCAAGGCAGTCGAGGAGTACGCGATCGAATGCGCGATGCTCAAGGTCGCCGGCACCGAGACTCTCTTCTTCGTCGCCGATGAGAATGTGCAGATCCACGGCGGAAATGGTTTCACCGAGGACTATCCGGCAGAGGGAATCTATCGCGACTGCCGGGTCAACCGGATCTATGAGGGAACGAACGAGATCAATCGGCTGCTGATCACCGGGCAACTGGTCCGCCGGGCGATGAAGGGTGGCCTGCCGCTCTTCAGTGCGGCGATGAAACTGCAGGAGGAGCTGCTTGCCGGTCCATCCTTCGACCAGGACGATGACGACTCACCGCTGGCGAAGGAGCGCAAGCTGGCCGCCAACGCAAAGAAGGTCGCGCTGATGCTGATCGGTTCAGCCGCCCAGAAGTTCCGCGAGGGTCTGGCAGAGCAGCAGATGGTCCTTTCGTGGACGGCGGATGTGATCATCGACTCATTCCTCATGGACAGCACGATTGGGCGGACAGCCAAAGTGATTGCCCGTGATGGCGAGGCGAAGCACGCGGTGGCCATCGAGGCGACCCGTCTCTTCACCCACGACGCCGTCAACCGGATCGAGATTGCCGGGCGCAATGCGCTCGCGGCGATCGCCGAGGGTGATGAACTGCGGATGTTGCTGGCGGCGCTGAAGCGCTTTACGAAGCAGGATCCGCTCAACACGGCCGCCATTCGCGAACGGATCGCCGATAAGGTGGTCGCTGACGGAGGTTACGCGTTCTGATGCGTGGCGGGCGGAGGATGGACCACTGGCCCATCCTCTGCCCCATTCGCCTGCCCCTTATCCAAGATGAAGATCCTTCCCTTCTCCATTCCCACACCCTTTCCGGTCGGCCCGATCAACATCTATCTGATACGCGAGGATCCCCTGACCCTCGTCGACACTGGACCAAAGACCCCGGAGGCGCGCGAGGCCTTGCGGCGGCAGCTTCGCGAAGTCGGGCTGATCATCTCTGATATCAAACGGGTCGTGCTGACCCACACCCACGAGGATCACTGCGGCCTGGCGAGACTGATCCAGGAAGAGTCGGGCGCGAAGGTCTATGTCCACGAATGGGAGCATGACCAGATCTCGCAGGCGCGCCACAATCGCGTCGACCGGGCGCTGATTGGCAGGACTGGCGTTCCGGAACCGGCGCTCGCCGCGATGGATCTGCAGTACGAGGAGATCCGGCGCTTTGCCGACCCAGTCGATGATGTTGAGGCTTACGGCGACGCGAGAGAGTTCGACTTCGACGGCGGCTCGCTGCGCGTGGTCCATACGCCCGGCCACACCCCGGGCAGTAGCTGCCTCTTTCGAGAAGCGAATCGAACCCTCCTAACCGGCGACACCATTCTCAAAAGCATCAAGCCCAACCCGCTGCTGAGCGCCGATCCACGCGATCGATCCCGACGGTTCCCTTCACTCGCCCGGTATCTGGCCTCGCTGCTTCGAATTCGCCAGCTGGCGCCGACTCTGCTGCAGACGGCCCATGGCGGAGAGATCGACGACTATGAAGAGCATTTCCAGCGGCTGACGCGGCTGATCGAGGAGCGGCGTAGGCGCATTGTCGACCTGGTTCCAGATGAGGGAATCAATGCCTGGGAGATGTCACGCCTCGTCTTTCCAAAGATCCCGGATAACCAGCGGTTTCTTGCCGTCTCGGAGACGATTGCCAACCTCGACCTGGCGGTCAGCGAGGGGCGACTGCGCATCGAGACGAACAGCCTGGTCGACGCCTACTTTACAGCGTAAGTCGCGCGGCAAGGCTGGCGACCATTGGTCTCTGACCTCATTGATCTGCTATCCTCCAATTTTGATGGGGGGTGGCAGGGAATGGGAGAAACAGGGCTGATAGGAGCAATAGGACTTATAGGACTCATAGGACTCATAGGACTCATAGGTCCTACCGGTCTTACTTACCTTACTTGTCCTACTTGTCCTACTTGTCTTACTTGTCTTACTTGTCCCATTAGTCCTATCAGTCCTATTGGTCCTATTGCTCCTATCAGTCCTATCGGTCCTATCTTCCATCCCCTGCCTGTCAAGTGAGTTTATAATGCGATTGCTTGGTGTGCTGCGGATTGTCTCCGCCGTTATTATTCCATAAAGGTTGCCTCTAAAATGAGATTCGCCATTCGTCATACTGTCGTCTCGATCCTCTCCGTCGCCATCTGGCTGAGCACAGTCGCCGCGGGCCAGTTTACCGAATCGACGCTGCGGGGTCAGGTAGTCGATGGTCAGGGTGAAGCAGTGGTCGCGGCGCCATTGATCCTCCGCAACCTGAAGACCGGGCAAGCGCGGACGGCGCAGAGCGGGCCCGACGGAAACTTTCTGCTCGCCGGACTGGCGCCGGGCGAGTACGAGGTCGAGGTCCGTTTCACGGGGTTCAGAGCATATCGGCAGACCGATCTGCGGCTCGGGGCCGGACAGACGGTCGAACTGACGGTCCGGCTCGAGATCGGCGCAGTCACCGACGTCGTCAACATCAGCGGCGGCGAAGCGCTCCTCTCGGTCTCCACCGAGGGGCGACTGGCAGACAACTTCTCGACGCGCGAGATCTCTTCCCTCCCCCTGCCCCAGCGTGATGTCTTCGCCTTGCCGCGTTTGAGCGCCGGAGCCACGGCGATCGCCGGCGCGGCCAACTCGACGAAACTGACCAATTCGCCGGTCGTGACGGTCAATGGCAATCGCTACCGTGGCAACAACTATGTCCTCGATGGGGCGATCAACACCAATCCCAACAATACCGGCGAGCCGACGCTCGTCCCGGCGCTCGAATCACTGGAAGAGGCCCAGGTGCAGACCAGCAACTTTTCGAGCGAGTACGGGCGGGGTAATGGGGCGGTCATCAACCTGCGGACCAAGTCGGGAACCAATGAGATTCACGGGAGGCTCTGGAGCATCCACCGCAATGCCGCCCTCAATGCCCGCAACCTCTTCGCCGCGGTCACCCCACCGCAGGTCTTCAATCAATTTGGCGCCAACATCGGCGGACCGCTCATCAGAAACCGGACCTTCTTTTTTGGCTCCTATGAAGGGACGCGCCACGCGACCGGTCGGGCGCTTGGTTTTCTGGTCGAGACGCCGCAGCTGCGCGACTATGTGACAACGACTGCGCCGCAGAGCGTCGCCGCGCAGCTCTTCCGCGCTTATCCCGGTCCCCGCCCGGCCCCGACAGCCTGCCAGACCACGGCCGAGCAGCGCAACTGTCTGAACACGCCGCAGGGCTTCATCCCGGCGATCGGCCTCGCCAATGTGACGGTGCGCGACTACATCCGTTTCGACCAGTACCTCTTCCGCCTCGATCACAGCTTCAACAATGGAAATGACAAGCTGAGCGGACGGTGGATCAGTGAACGCCAGCTCGATCAGGGAGGGACCAGCTCGGCCCAGGCGACGCTGGGTCGGGCGGCGCGTGGCTTTCGCGGCCCCTTCAATGGTTTTTTTGCCAATCTGAACATCGGTTATGTGCGAATCCTGAACCGCGCGGTCAATGACATTCGGGTCTCGTTTCAGAACGTCGACACCTCGCGCGGCAAAGCCGACGCGGTGGTTCCGGAGATCACCATTACCGGCGTGACCATGCCCTTTGGAGACGTCTTCCGTAACGGGACCAAGCTGCGCACCTATGAGTTGCGCGATACGCTGACGCTCGACCGCGGCCGGCATACGCTGCGCCTGGGTGGCGAGTTTCGGCGTGGTTTCAAGGGGCTCGCGATCGGCCCGGCAACGGCCGGCAGCTTCATTTTCCGGAATATCGCTGAATTTGTCGCCGACCGACCCTTTCGGCAGACCCTGACGGTCAACCCGGCGACGGGCCAGCCCACTGGATTTCCGCGCTATTTTACCCAGTTCGAGAGCGGAGCCTTCATCCAGGACGACTGGAAGCTGCGGCCAAGTCTGACGCTCAATCTGGGGCTGCGCCACGACTACTTCAGCGATGTGAACGAGCGTGAGGGTCGCCTCTCCTCGCTCATCTTCGGCCAGGGCAGCACTTTTCGGGAACGACTGGCCAATGCCGCCGTGGGGCGAGTCGATCGCCTCTACCGCCCGCAGCGCCTCAACTTTGCGCCGCGGTTTGGTCTGGCGTGGGATCCGTTCGGCAATGGGCGGACGTCAGTGCGGGCGGGGATGAGTATCGCCTACCAGCCGCATCACGGGCAGTCGATCGCCGGCGCGCGTGCGCTGCCGCCCGATGCCCTGCAGGGCGTCATCCAGCCGGCGAACCGGATCGGCACCCAGATCCTCTATGGCTATCCGGTCCCCTTCAATGCCGAGTTTGCGCGTGGTCTCAATGCGCAGGGCGGGGTCATCAGCCGGCCGGGAGAGCCCCCAATCCGGCCGACCGGTTTTGTCGTCAATCCGACGATCAAGACCCAGTACAGCCAGAGCTGGTTTCTGAACCTGCAACGGGAGTTTGTCAATGGCTGGATCGTCGAGCTTGGCTACACGGGAACGGCGGGGGTCAATCTGGAACGAATCGACGATATCAACCGCTTTGCCGGCGACCTGGCTGATGGTCGCGAGGATCGGATCAATCCGAACTTTGGGACACTCCTCTTCGTGACCAATGGCGTCAATTCGAGCTACCATGCCGGCACAGCCGAACTGCGGCGCGGATTTCGGCGCGGCTTCTCGGTGCAGGTCAACTACCGCTGGTCGAAATGGATCGATACTTCATCAGACACCTCGACCGGCCAGTTCCAGGACAATTCGGAACCGGGCCGCGGCGCCCAGGATGTCGCCTGTCTGAGCTGCGAGCGGGCGCTCTCCCTCTTTGACATCCCCCATCGGGTGGCCGGCGTGGTCATGTGGACCCCGGCGGGGATCGGGACCGCGCGGAGCCTGGTCCGCCAGCTGAGTCAGGACTGGCAGGTCGCGGCCATCGTCTCCGCACAGTCGGGCCGCCCCTTCTCGGTCTGGAACGGCGCCCCGTCGACGATCGTCAACGGTCGCAACACCGGGGGAGACTATAATCTCGATGGTGGTGGCGGCGCCGTCGGGGGCGGATTCTATGACCGGCCAAATGCCCCAGCGCCTGGCGTGATTGCCACCCGCTTCGGACGGCGCGACTTTCTGAATGGGCTCTTCCCGGCCAGCGCCTTCCCGGCCCCCGGGCTTGGGCAGAACGGGACCCTGGGGCGCAACACCTTCCGCGGACCGCGTTTTGCGAGCGTCGATCTCTCCGTCGCCCGCAGTTTCAGTCTGCGCGAGGGCTGGCGGCTCGAATTTCGCGCCGAAGCTTTCAACGCCCTGAACAATGTCAACCTTTTTCTGCCGAACGCCGATCTCTCACTGGCCTCCTTTGGAAGATCGACCCAGGCGCACGACGCGCGGACGCTGCAGGGCAGCCTGCGCCTCTCATTCTGAAACAAGTTGGAGACGGTCAAATGATCTACCGAGCACACCTGGTCGCGGCCATGACGGCCGCCCTGGCCTTGAT